>NZ_JBSGZI010000103.1:0-29982 GCF_053610945.1 Streptomyces sp. NPDC054849 | reverse complement strand
CTTCTTCCGTCTGTGCGCCGCCAGGGACTCGAACCCCGGACCCGCTGATTAAGAGTCAGCTGCTCTAACCAACTGAGCTAGCGGCGCTTGCTGACGAGGAAGACATTAGCAGGAGGATCCGCGGAACGAAAAATCGATATCCCCAGGTCCGGTCGGTGCGGGGCTGCGGGCTGCACGTACGAAGGCCCAGAGCAGGGCCTCCGGCCCGGGAAGCCACGGCTCCTGCGCGTCCGGGGCCACGAGCCACCGGGACGGACCGGGGCCGCCGGCCAGCGGGGGCACGGAGACGGCGTCGCCGCGGCCGTGGCACAGGGGCGCCGGGGTGCTGCGGGAACCTCCCCACTCCTCCCACGCCAGGAGGGCGGGAAGCCGGTGTGCGGTGCCGGGGGCGGCGAAGAGCAGCATCCGGCCGCGATGCACGGCGACCGGGCCGGAGCCGGGGCCCTCGGCCCAGAGCAGGTCCAGGATGCGGCGCCCGAGGACGAGCGGGACGTTGACGACGTCGAAGGCGTTGCCGCAGGGCAGCGTGGCGGATGCGGCGGGACGGGCCAGCCACAGCGCGAGGGTGGTCCGGGGGTGGGCGGAGGCGGAGGCGAGCCAGGCGGCGCCCTGCGGGGTGACGTGCGTGGCGGGCGCGGTGCGCGCGGACCGCGCGTCGAGGGCGGGGCAGCCGGGAGCCGTCGTCAGGGTCGTCATATGCCAAGGTCTACCGGCCGTAGTGGCCCGGTTTCCGGGAGTTACCGGAAACCGGGACAGGGAGGGCGGCTTTGGGGTATGTTGCGCCCCGCATATGCCATTCCGGTGCGCTTGGCGGTGCGGTCTCGTGGGTCTGCGGCGCCACTGCCGGGCCCGCGCGCCGGTCGGCCCGGGCCCTCGCTACGGCGTACCCGCGCCGCGCTGGAGGGTTTCGCCGAACTCGATCATCTTGCGGGCGTAGTCCTCGGTCCATTCCGCCTGCTCCGCGATCGCCGCGGTGGACAGGCGGTCGAAGCGCCCCGGGTCCGCGAGCTGCGCCGCGGCCATCGCCTGGAACTCCACGGCCCGGTCCTGGGCCGCCCGGAAGGCGAGGGTCAGTTCGGTGGCGCGGGCCAGCAGCTCCCGCGGGTCCTCGATGGACTCCAGATCGAAGAAGTGCTCCGGATCCGCCACGGCCTCCGAGGGCTCGAAGAGCAGCGGCGCCGGCCGTAGCCGCCGCTCGGTCCGCTCGGGCTCTGCCATGCGTGTCCTCCTGCTGCGCGTGCGAAATCCTTCCGGGCCACCGTCCATTGTCCAACGCCGCGCAAGACCCCACAGCGGTGGGCTGGAACGCCAGTACGGCCGGTGAGGCGCACGAGCAGGCGGGCGGCCTCAGGGGCGGGGGAGTCGCGCAGGTGATCGGCCGGAGCCGTCACGGAGCCGGCATTCAGCCGTCACGGAGCCGTCACCGGCCGCACGCGCCCGCTCCGTACGGCCGCCTGGCCGAGCGCCGGCTCAGACCGTCACGGACTCCGCGGCGCGCTGCGCGGCCAGCTCCGCGACGTCGTCCAGTACGCCGGCCAGCTCGCCCGCGAGCGTCTCGGGAGCCTGGAACCCCTCGGCTCCGACCAGCTTCGGGATCCCCGGGATCGCGACGGAGCGCTCCGCGGGCAGCATGCCGAGCCGGGTGAGCACCGGCAGCAGCATCTCGGCGGCCGGGGCGCCGCCGGTGGGGCCGGCGCTGTAGCTGACGATGCCGACCGGCTTGCCCTTCCACTCGTTGTAGAGGAAGTCGATGGCGTTCTTGAAGGGGGCCGTGAAGCCGCCGTTGTACATCGGCAGGACGAAGAGGAAGGCGTCGGCGGAGTCGACCAGCGCGCTCCAGTCGCGGGTGTGCTGATGGGCGTAGTTCCCGGTGGAGGCGTATTCCGGTTCGTCCAGGAAGGGCAGTGCGATCTCGGCGAGGTCGACGGGGGTGACCTCGAAGCCGCCGCGCTCACGGGCCTGCTCGGTGACCCAGCGCGCGAGGGGGCGGCCGGAGGAGGTGGGGCGGGTGGCGGCGGAGATGACGTGCAGACGGGTCATGGCTGGAGCTCCTGAGGAGTGGTGGAGTGGTTGATGTGTCACCTATAGAACCCGGATGTTGATGACGTGTCAACCAGATAGGTGATGTATCACCGACCTGGCTAGAGTGGCAGGCATGACCCCGGTACCCGAGCCGCGCTGGCTCACCGAGTCCGAGCAGGACGCCTGGTACGCGTGGCGGCGGACGTTCCCGCTGGTCAACGCGGGGATCGCGCGCGACCTCAGCCAGGACAGCGGGCTCTCCGAGGCCGACTACGACGTCCTGTCGGTGCTCGGCTCCACCGACGGCCACCGCCTGCGGATCAGCGCCCTGGCCGAGCTGATGCAGTGGTCGCGCAGCCGGCTGTCCCACCAGCTCACCCGCATGGAACAGCGCGGCATCGTCCGCCGCGAGGAGGTCGCCACCGACGGCCGGGGCGCGGAGGTGGTGCTCACCGAGACCGGCGTGGCCACGATCACCGAGGCGGCCCCACTCCACGTGGAGTCGGTGCGCCGCCACCTGATCGACCTGCTGACGCCGGAGCAGCTGCGCACCCTGGCCGAGGTGGGCGAGGTGCTCGGCGCCCGGACGGGCGCGCGGCGGAAGGCGTGAGTCCACGCCCTCAGGCCACCCGCTCGGCGGGCCGGACGGGCGGCTCGCCGACGGCGATGTGCCGGGCGCGGGTGACGGCGTAGCCCACCGCGTCCGCGACGTCCGAGGCCTGCGGGCGCTCGAAGTCCCCCAGCCGGGCTGTCGGCGCCCGCCGGGGGCTTGCGGGGTTCTCGCTCACGGCAGCGCCTCCGGGTCGGCGGACCGGAGGGCGCGTAGGCCGCCCACCGGACGAGTCGGCCCCCATCGTGGCCGCCCCCGTCCCGGGATCCCGCACAGGCGCCACCGGATTCCCCCCGGGTGGCCGAAACGCACACGGCCTCAAGGGGCTCGGAACCGAGTGGTTCGCCTCCCAGGCCTCGGAAACTAAGACCACCATGTAATGTTGCTGTGTGTAGAGGGGTCTACACAGGGGGTAACTGCATGTCGTACAGGCCGCCACCGGGTGCTCGTGTCCTGAAGATGCGGCGCATCAGTCGAGATTCTGAGGACAGTTCTGCTCTGGCGCGTCAAGCTGAAGCTCTGGACGGCGCAGCCGCTGAGAGCCGGTTCGACGTGGTGGGAGACGTTGAGGACTCGTTCATCTCGGGTGCTGTCCGCCCCGAGGAGCGCCCTGGCCTTGGCAGGTGGATGCGAGAGCCGCTCTGGTACGAGTGGGACGCGATCATGGTCACCTCCCTGGATCGCATCACCCGGAACCAGACGCATTGGGAGATGTTCGCCGACAAGTGCTACCAGGACGGCAAGGGCGTCATCTGCCTTGATGACCCCGCCTTGGACATCACTCCTGGCAATGGCCGGATGATCGCTTACATCAAGGCAACACAAGCGCAGGAGTACCGTGAATCCATCGTGCGGAAGCGGCGGAATCAGACTCAGTACTACCGCGACGAATGCCTTTGGGGCGGCGGGACTTGGCCCTTCGGCTATAGGCCGGTCCTCACGGAGTATCAGGGTCGGCAGCGCTACAGACTGCTCATCGACCGCGTGACGGGCCCGCTGATCCGTGAGGCGTACGAGCGAATCGCGGAGCAGGAGTGGTCCATGAGCCGTCTCTGTCAGGACTGGAACGAGCGCGGTGTCCTCACGTCGCAGGACTATCAGCGAAGCGTCAACGGAGCCGAGGGGAAGGCCGGGGTCAGGACGGCCGTCAAGGGATCCAAGTGGACCACGTCCACCTTGGGAAAGATGCTGAAGAAGCCGATCCTCAAGGGGATCGCCATGCACCAAGGGGAGCCGCTTCTTCGTGACGGAATTCCTGTCCGATGGGCTGATCCCATCCTCAGCGATGATGAATTCGACAAGCTGCAGGCGGCGGTATCAGCGCTGGGTCGGCATCGTGCCGGAATCAAGTCCAATGCGTCTCCCATGGCAGGCGTGCTCTACTGTCCGTGCGGCAGGAAGATGTACGAGAACAGCTCGATCGGGAAGCTGAACACGGGAGGGATTCGGCACCACAAGTACTTCCGCTGCTCTTCCTGGTCCAACGGCAAGGCGTGCGACTTCTCCGTCTCCTGGTCTCAGGATCAGCTGTACGCGACTGCGGAGCATGCATTCCTGGTCAAGCTGGGTGGCGAAGAGATCACCGAGCGCCGGTATGTTCCGGGCAGGGACAACAGGAAGCAAATCAATGAGCTTGAGCGCTCCATCGACAATCTGTCGCAATCAATCGCCTTGGCCGCCTCTCCTGTGGTGGTCGCCTCTCTGACCGGCACAATGGAGCGGCATGCAGCCAACCTTGAGGAGCTGATGGCGGAACCTTTCGTTCCTGGCCGGTGGGAGGTTGCTGGCACCGGCCAGACCTACGCCGAGAAGTGGTCTGCAATGACAGGATGGAAGGAGCAGGGGCCTTTCCTTCGCCAGGCTGGCTTTCGGCTCTTCATCTGCGCCCGCCCCGGGACGAGTGGGCGAGATATGGCTATCCATGTCATCTCTCCGAATGACGTCGCTGAGAGGGTGAGTGATGCCTTGCCTGGATCCGTTGAGCCGAGTGACGAAGAAGCGTGGAACCTTGAAGCTTTGAAGATCTTCAAGGAGATCCTAAAGGCAGAGATCGACCGGTGAGGTGCGTGCCTCTTCAGTGAGTCATGGCCCGTTTCAAGCAGGGCCTTTGTGGTTGATCAAGACGTCTGGGAAGAATGCGGAGGGCTCGACCTCGTTGGCGCGACTAGACCACCCCGCACCGTGAGACGGCCTGTGTCCTACGGCCTCCACGAGACGCGGTGGTTGGACCAGAAATCCCACGTGGACATCATCGCCTCCCAGCCGTCCGGGAACTTCACGGTCACGCCCAGCTGGACCGGTTCCGTGGACGGGTGGTCGTCCAGGAGTTCCGCTACGCCCGCCCGGGCCACCACCACGCACGCGTGCCGGTGCCGGGAGGCCAGGACGCACAGGCGGCCCGTCTCCAGGTGGAAGGCCGTCGCGTCCGGGCGGCCCGACAGGGGGTGGAGGACCACGGTGAGGTCGTACTCGCGGCCCTGGAGCCGGTTCGCGGTGTCGACCGTGACACCCGTGACGCCGAGCGAGACCAGCGCCGCGCGGACCGCGGCCGCCTGGTCGCGGTGGGCGGTGCCGACCGCGATCCGGTCGGCGGTCAGCGCGGCCGGCTCCGGGGACCGTTCGTCCGAGGTCACCGCCCCGCGGTCCAGGGCCCGGCGGACCACCAGGGCCACCGCCCGGACCGCCTCCGGGTCGGTGCGCGGGGTGTGCCGCGCGGGCAGCTCCAGCAGGCCCCAGCCCGCCTCGGCCGCCTCGTCCAGCACCCGGTCCGGGCCCGACCCGTCCGAGGGGACCCCGTACGACAGCCGCCGCTCGCCCGGGCCCGTACCGCTGCGGAACTGCGTGTACGGGTAGAAGGCGCGGGAGACCAGAGGCGCCGCCGTCGCCGGCAGCCGCCAGGACACCGGCAACCGGTGCTGCGGCAGCTGCGGGTTGTGCGCGAGCAGGGTGCTCACCGCCGACGCGGACGGGTCGTAGGACAGGCCCGCCCACTGCTCCGCGCCGACCACGCTGAAGGGGTCCAACTGCCCCGGGTCGCCCACGAACAGCGCCCGGTCGAACAACCCGGCCACGGCCAGCAGTGCGTCCGAACGCATCTGGTACGCCTCGTCGACGATGGCGTGCTGCCAGGGCTCGACGTCCTTGACGAAGGCCCACTTCGCCGCGGTCGAGAGGGTGATCGGCAGCTCCGCGAGGTCCCCCGGCTTGGCCGACAGGGTGACCGAGGGCAGCTCCCGCAGCGCCGGGTCGTAGGCGTCGCCCTCGCTGCTGTGCAGCCGGCCGACCTTCAGCTCCGGATCCTTGTCGGCGAGGCGCAGCACCAGGTCGTCGACCTGTGCGTTCGTCTGTGCCACGACCATCAGCCGGCGCCCGGCCGCGGCCAGCTCCCGGGCCGCCCGCACGACAAGCGTGGACTTGCCGGCGCCGGGCGGGGAGTCGACGACCACACCCCGCTCCGTCCCGTGCAGGGTGTCGTGCAGGATCGCGGCGGTCGCCCGGGCGGCCGCCGCGCCCGGATCGAAGGATGCGGTCGCGGTCACAGCAGGTCCTCGTCGGTCACGGTGTCGGGCAGGGGGACGGCGCTCAGATGCCCGGGCGGGCCGCCGTGGGTCCACGGGGTCTTCTCGGGCTCCGGGAGCTTCGGGCCGCCGCGCGCGTCGTGCTCGAAGAGCGTCCAGCACACCCGGTCGCCCTTCTCCGGCACCGAGCCCGGCTCCGGGTCGCGGCCGCGGCCCATCTTGTCGAGGAGCCGCAGCACCACCTGGCCGTCCTCCTCACAGCGTACGAACTGCGCGCTCTGCGGGCGTCCGTCCAGCGAGCGGAACACCTTCCCGCCGCCCCCGTCCGCGAGCTGCGGCCGGTCCTCCGTCGCCACCGTCACCAGCGGGCGCGGGCTCGGCCGCTTCGACTCCGTCCACTCCATCACCACCTCGGTGACCTCGCCGGCGAAGGCCTCGCCCGCAAGGCGGCGGCCCGCCATCACCAGGGGGTCGTCCAGCGCCTCCTGGGCGTCGAGCCGCACCTGCTCGGTCTCCCGCGTGGCCAGCTTCTGCGCCGCGGTCACCGCGTCGTCGCGGCGCGGCTGCGGCGGCTCGCCCGCCCGTACGCGGTCCCGGTGGCCGGTGTACGACCAGCGGTCGCGCGTCCAGCGCTCCTCCGCGCGCTCGCCCGGCGGCAGGGTGCGCAGCAGGTCGATGGCCTCCCACGTCATCGACCAGGTCCGCGACATCTGGGGTACGACCAGCCGGCGCACGGTCCGTTCGGCCAGCCGCACCTCGGTGTCGTCGCCTTCGGGCCGGGCCGCGAGGGCGGTGCGCGCCGCGTCGTAGCGGGCGATCGCGGGGGCCAGGAGCTTGTTGTCGAAGGCCGGATCGGTGGCCGGACCGGCCGGCGGGCACAGCAGCTGGCCGTCCCGGTCGCGGCCCAGCTCCGCCCGGAGGGCCGCCTCGGCCCCCGACCGGCCCTCGGGTGGGTCGATCCAGCCCAGCAGCGCCCCCAGGTGCTGGTCCTCCAGGTTGCTCTGGCCGGTCGCCCAGTGCCGGGACAGCAGGTCCGTCGCCGACAGCAGCATCGAGGACCCGGGTACCCGTGAGCGCTCGGCGAGGTGGGTGAACCACCGCCCGAGCATCGGTACCCGCGAGGGCGCAGGGTAGGGGTTGTCGGGATCCTCCTCGGCGGTGCGCCGGAACCGCATCGACCGCCCGAGCAGCCGTACGTACTCGATGCCGGCACGGCTCGGCACGATCAGCTGCGGCGCGTCCACGCACAGCTCGGTCTCGACCTTGACCCGCTTGCCCGTCTCGGGGTCGGTCTCGCTGCGCTCGGCCGGCTCCACCTCGTCCGCGTACGCGTCGATGTGGGCCAGCACGTGGACCGCGAGGTCCGCGAGGAACGCCCAGCGCTGGTCGCGGTCGCGTGGCTGGGGTATGACGAAGACGTGCGGCTCGTGCCGGTCGGTCCCGACGAGGGCGCCCAGCGGAGCGCCCGTCTCGCCGGCCGTGGTGAGCGGGACGAAGACCATCGGGTTCTCGCTGAGGTGGCGGTGGCGTACGGTCGCGAGCGGCTGGGCGCGGCCCGCACGGACGGCCTCCAGCCGGGCCAGGGTGCTCAGCAGGGGCATGCGGGGGTCTCCGGGGCGTGGTGCGGGGGACGGGCGGCGGCGAGCTCCAGCGCCTCGGCGCGCAGGCGGGCCGCGCGGTGCAGTGCGGCGGCGGTGGGATCCTCGGCGCAGCCGGTCCCGGTGGCCGCCGCGAGGGCCTCCTCGACGGTGGTCAGCGCGCCCAGCTCACCCCGGACGGACCGGCCCAGCGCGGTCACCTCGTCGGCGGCGCGGGCGCGGTCCCGGCAGTGGAAGGCCAGCTCGCAGGCGGCCAGGCACTCGGGGACGTAGGCGGCGTCGACCGCGGACACCGCCTCGGTCAGTTCCTCTGCGGTCAGCGCCGGGTCGAAGGTGAGCCCCTCGGGCAGGGCGGCGGCCAGCTCCTCGACCCGGGTCAGCCGCTCCAGCTGGCGCCGGGTCACGGAGCGCTCGCGGCGGATGTCGACGGGCGCGGCGGTGGGCAGGTTGGAGAAGTCCTTGGGACAGACCAGGAGCACGGTGTGGCCGACCACGGCGCCGTCCAGCTTCTCGGCGGTCTTCTCCAGGGCCAGGACGTAGACGGCGGCCTGGCGGGCGGCGGCGCCCACCTTCGCGGCGTCGGAGGCCCCGTCGATCATCGGGAAGGACTTGATCTCCACGACGGTCCAGCGGCCGTCGGGATGTACGACGACGGCGTCCGGCTCCAGATAGGCCGGGGAGCCCGCCACCTCCAGGGCCAGCATCGGGTGGTCCAGCAGGGTCCAGGCTCCGGAGTCACGCCCGGCGGCGGTGGCCTCGCGCAGGGCGAGCGCGGTCCGGGCGGCGCGGCCCTCGGGCCCGGCGGCGGTCAGGTCGGGGACGCGGGCGCCCGCCCCGGGGGGTTCGGCGGCGGTGTCGAGGTGGCCGTGGACCAGACGCAGCAGCTCGGCTCCGCCGTCGCCCTTGACCTTGGCCTCGAAGGAGTTTCCGCGGACTATCGCGAACTGCGACTGCCCGAAGGCGGCGGGGGAGCCGAGTGCCGCGGCGAGGACGGTCTTGTCCACGCCGGCGCCGTCGAGCAGGGTGCGTCTGCCGCAGCCGGGATTGGCGGCGAGGGCCGCCAGTGCCCGGGCGTCGAGCGGACGGGGCGGCACGGCGGGGCCGCGCAGGCCGGCGAGCCGCTGCCGCAGTGTGGTCGGCTGCGCAGGGCTGCGGGGCGGGTAGGAGCTCACCCGCGGAAGTGTCCCATCCGCCACTGACAATCGTGGGCTTGGCGCGGAAACCGGATGCGGATGAGGAGGGCGGGGTGGGTGGGATCACCGGTGTTCGGGTGATGGATGATGGACGGACGAGGATTACCGCAAAACCGCACAAACTCTCATGAAACGGGAGAATTTACATGGCCCCCCGCATCCTCCTGGCCCGCCACGGCCAGACCGCGTGGTCCCAGCTCGGCAAGCACACCGGACGCACGGACGTGCCCATGCTGGAGGAGGGCAAGCGGGGAGCGAAACTGCTCGGCGAGCGGCTGGCCCGCGACCCGTGGAAGGGCCTGCCCGGCGTGGAGGTGCGCACCAGCCCGCTGGTCCGCGCGAGCGAGAGCTGCGAACTGGCGGGCTTCGGCTCCCAGGCGGAGCCGTGGGACGCCCTGATGGAATGGGACTACGGCGACTACGAGGGCATGACCCCGGCCGAGATCCAGGCCGTCCGGCCCGGCTGGCTGATCTGGCGCGACGGCGTCCCGGGCGGCGAGTCCGTCGCCGACATCGCGGCGCGCGCGGACGAGGTGGTCGCCTGGGCCCGCTCGGCGGAGCGCGACGTCCTGGTCTTCGCACACGGCCACATTCTGCGCACCCTGGCGGCCCGCTGGCTCGGCTTCGAGGCCTCCTTCGGCGCCCGCATCCGCCTGGAGCCCACCTCCCTCTCGGTCCTCGGCTGGGCCTACGGCGCCCCCGCGCTGGAACGCTGGAACGACACGGGCCACCTCGACGCGTAACGCCTCCGGCGCGGCTTGCGGGTACGGCTCGGGCTCCGCGGCCCCTGCCTGGACCCTGCGGGCGGCTTGGCGGTGTTTCCTCGGCTTGCGCTGTGGGCCGGGCGGGCGGCTTGGCGGTGTCTCCTCGGCTCGCGCCGTGGGCCGGGCGCTGCCTGGACCCTGCGGGCGGCTTGGCGGTGTTTCCTCGGCTTGCGCCGTGGGCCGGGCGCTGCCCGGACCCGCGCCTCAAACGCCGGCGGGGCTGGGATGTGCGGGCTTGTCGGCCCAGGTCGGTCCGTGGGGCCGCGCCGGGATGTCTCCTCGGCTCGCGCCTGCGGGCATGTCCCGGCTGTGCGGCCCGGGTTGCGCGCTCGTCCTGCGGGGACACCCCGCCACGTCCCCACTCCCCTCCGCCCGGAACACTGAAGGGGCTTGCTCGCACTGCCGAAGCCGGCCGTGGGGCGGGGACCCGCAGGAGGGTCCCCGCAGGACGAGCGCGCAACCCAGGCCGCACGGCGCAGCCACTGCCAAGTGCGCGAGCCGAGGAGATCCTCGTGCGGGGCGCCGCCCCACCCCCCGCACCGGTCCCTGTGGGGTCGGCCCGATCCCTGCACCGCCAGGCCTCGCACGGGTTCGGCCTGGGCCGCGCACCGTCAGGCCCGCACGGGTGCGGTCCGGGCCCGTCCCGCCAGGCCACGGCCCTGCCCGATCCCTGCACCGGCAGGCCCGCACGGGTTCGGTCCGAGCCCGCACCGCCAGGCCACGGCCCGGCCCGATCCCTGCACCGCCAGGACCCGCCCCAGGCCGCGCACCGCCAGGCTTCGCACGGGTTCCGCGCGGGCCGCGGACCGCCAGGGCCTGTACGGGTTCGGCCTGGGCCGGGTGACGTCGAGGGGGCCGCAGGGGCGCTGTCAGACCGCCGCGTGCCGGGTGAGGAAGGCCCCCACCCGAGGAGAGCGCTGATGCGGAACAAGCGCGCCGGCCGTCTCCGAGAGCATCGCGCGGATCCGAGTGGACTGGACCTCGGCCAGCAGGTCCAGGACCCGGCCGCCCGCCCACGCGGCCTCGTCGGGCGCCCCCGCGCGGGCCAGGTCGCCGGCCAGCTCGGCGGTGTAGAGGGCCACGTTCCGGGCGAAGTGCGGATCCTGGAGGTCCGCGGCGCGGCGCGCGTGCCGGGCCGCGCGGGCGTGTTCCCCGAGCGCCGTCCAGCAGCGCGCCTCCAGTGACTCCAGCTCCGCCTCGCCGAAGAAGGACATCCACTCGGGGTCGGCGTCCGACTCGCCCCGGGAGAACTCCCGGTGGGCCATGGTCAGCGACTCCTCGCAGGCCTTGCGATCGGCCAGCCCCGCCCAGCCGCCGGCCTCCCGCAGTGCGAGCAGCGACAGCAGCCGCGGGGAACCGAGGGAGCCCGCGGCGCGGCGGCCCGCCTGGGCCGCCCGTACCGCCTCGCGCGAGCGCCCGCAGTCCCGCGCCAGGAAGGCCATGTTGCTGAAGGCGTGCGCCTCCAGGGCCGCGTCCCGTGCGACCCGGGCCGTCGCGAGGGCCTCCGCGTAGTGCGAGCGGGCGTCGTCGAAGCGCCCGGAGTCGTGGGCCAGCCAGCCCACCGAGACGGCCAGTTCTCCGGCGCCGGCGTGCAGCCGGTCCTCCGTGGACTGCCGGGTGGCGCCCGCGTCGAGCAGGGCGTAGGCGGTGCGCAGCGGTTCGGCGGCTCTGCGGTACAGGGCGTCGGCCCCGTGCCGGTCGTCCAGCAGCCGGATCTGGCGTACGGCGTCCTCGACGGCCGCGGCCTCGGACTCGCCGGCGCGGGAGGGGAGGCGGCGGGTGTCGCCGAGCAGGGTGAGGCTGAGCGTCGCGGCCGCCACGGTCGCGGAGCCGCCCGCCATGAACGCGCGACGCAGCACGTCGCTCTCCTTGGAACTGGAAGGGGATCGGTGGAGGGGGGCGGAGAAGGGGGCGCGTTGCGCCGACCGGCCGCGGACGCTCTCGCGCGGGGAGAAGCCGAGGTCGGCCAGGGCGCGGCCGGGGAACATGTGGAGGAAGACCCGCTCGTAGGCGTAGTTGGGGCAGCGGATCTCGCCGGACTCGACCCGGCCGATGTAGCGGGCGTCGCAGGAAACCGTTTCTCCGATCTCCTTCGCGGCCCGGCGCACGAGGGCCGCGAACTCGGCAGGGGAGTGCTGCCCGCGCAGCCGCCGGAACGTGGAGTTGGGTGAGTGGGGGGACGCCGCCATGGACGTGACCTCTCTGGCAAGAAACCCGGCGCCGGCGCTGTGACATGGGGCCCGGCGCGCATGAACGTACCGCCAGCGACGGGGTGTTCATGCGATGTTTGGCTACAAAAGGGATATCTCACCCGCGATCTGCCATGAACTGCCATCCTTTGCAGCGTCTTGCCGCCGCACCCGTTGACGTTCGCGTGCGTTGAACCCATGCGGATACGGATCGAGGAGGGGTTCCCTTGGTGGAGGCCGGCATGGAGAGCACTGGAACGAACACCGCGCACGAACCCGGCGCGGCCCCGGATCTGGATCTGGTGACCGTGCCCGCCCGGCAGGGTCTGGAGGCGGTGGACATCATCCGCCGCGCCGCCAGCCGGGCCGGCGGCGTAGGACCCGTCCTGCACGACGGATCCGGCGACACCCTCGGCTTCCTCGTCCCCTCCGGCACCGCCGACGCCTGGGACCTCCCGGGCAGCGCGTGTACGCAGACCAACGGGCGCGGCATGCGCTTCGGCGACGCCGCCTCGCCCACCGCGGGCGCCACCGGCTGGCTGCTCCCGCCGGAGGCCGTCGGGCCGGTCACCGACCCCGAGGTGCTGCGCGCCGCTCTCGGCGAGGCGGCCCGGCTGATCGAGGCCGCGGACAACTGCCGCTGACCCGTCCGGGCCCCGCCGCCCGGCACAATGGGGAGGTGGCAGGCAAGGACAGGAACAAGGGCAGGCAGCGCGGACGCGGCAGCGCCGAGACGGTCGTCGGGCAGGTGGACGGCGGCCGGGCGGAGCTGGAGCCGGACCGTGAGCGCGCCGGGGCCTGGACCCTGCTGATCGACGGCGCCCCGCAGTCGCACGTGGACCTGGACGACCCCGGGTACCTGGACTTCGCGTACCAGCGGCGGATCGGCCACCTGATCGACCTCGTCGCGCCCGCCCGCCAGCCCCTGAACGTGGTGCACCTGGGCGGTGGCGCCTTCACCCTTGCCCGCTACACCGCCGCCTCCCGCCCCCGCTCCTCCCAGCAGATCGTCGAGATCGACGCCGCTCTGGTCGCCTTCGTACGGGAACACCTGCCGCTGGATCCGCAGGCGCGGGTCCGCGTCCGCGCGGTGGACGCGCGGGCGGGCCTGGCCAGGCTGCCGGACGGCTGGGCGGACCTGGTGATCGCGGACGTGTTCAGCGGTGCGCGCACGCCGGCGCACCTGACGAGCACCGAGTTCCTGGACGACGTACGCCGGGTCCTGGCGCCCACCGGGTGGTACGTGGCCAACCTCGCGGACGGTCCGCCGCTGACCCACCTGCGCGGGCAGATCGCGACGGCCGCGTCCCGCTTCACCGAGCTGGCACTGGCAGCCGATCCGGTGGTGTGGCGGGGGAAACGATTCGGCAACGCCGTCCTGGTGGCCGCCGACCGCGAGCTGCCCGTCGCGGAATTCACCCGCCGGGTCGCGAGCGACCCGCACCCGGGACGGGTCGAGCACGGCCGGGCGCTGGCGGACTTCGCGGGCGGCGCGGCCCCGGTCGCCGACGCCTCCGCAGTGGCCTCGCCGCAGCCTCCGCTTTCGGCCTTCCGGTAACCCCAGGGGGCCCCGGTCTCCCGCAGGGGCGTTCTGCCGGGTCGCGGGCCCGGTTCCGGATAACGGACGGGGCCGTGCTCATAAAGATCGGCGGAGTACTCCCGGCGGGCGGCCGCCGTGCGTAGCCTGTGAACCCCTAGGAGGGCTTGCCCTTCTACGACGCGTTCAGGGACGGCACAACAATGTCTGATTTCCCCGCAGCCTCTGGTGCCCCGACCCCGGGCACGCCGAGTACCCCCAGCACCGCCTCCTGCGACTACACCCGGAGACTGGCCCGCCTGGAGCAGTCCGGAATCAAGCGCCTGCTGCCCACGCAGGCGCCGTACCGGTGGAACCTGCAGCGGCTGCGCCTGGGCCGGGTCCTCGACATCGGTTGCGGGCTCGGGCGCAATCTCCTCCACTGCGGTCCCGACAGCGTGGGAGTCGACCACAACCCGTACTCGGTGCAGACCTGCCGTGAGCGCGGCCTGAACGCCTACACCCCCGACGGGCTGGCCGGCGCCCCGGACTGCGGGCCCGGATCCTTCGACAGCCTGCTGCTCGCGCACGTGCTGGAGCACGTCGACGAGGAGACCGCGGCGTCGCTGCTTGAGCAGTACCTTCCGCTGGTCAAGCCACGCGGCTTGGTCGTCATGATCACCCCGCAGGAGGTCGGCTACCGCTCCGACGCCACCCACATCCGCTGGGTCGGCTTCGACGAGTTGCGCGGCCACGCCGCCAAGGCCGGGATCGCGGTCCGGCGGACCTACTCCTTCCCCCTGCCCCGCCCGATGGGCAAGGTCTTCCCGTACAACGAATTCGTCCTGGTGGGCAGGGTCGCGGCCTGACGGTCCCGGGATCCGGAACGGCGGCGGTCCGGCGGCCGTCCGGCGGCGATCCGGCTCAGGGATCGACGAGCTCGACCCGCGGCGGGTGGTCGTGCCAGGTGCAGAACACCGACACCTCGCGGCCGTCCCGGGTGAAGGTGACCCGGATCCAGTAGTCCTGCTTCCACACCTGCATCCGCCAGCCGGCCGCCGGGGTCGCCGAGACCAGCTCAGCGCTGGACGCACCGAGGGAGAAGACGACCCGGCCGCCGGAGACGGGATAGGCCTGCACGGTCCCGGAGCCCTGACCGTCCCCCGGCTGCGGGGAGCGCGGGCCGGCCGTAGGCGTCTGCGACGCCTTGCCGGGGGAGGCCCCGGCGGCAGGCGTCGCCTCGGGGGTGGGCGACGCGGAGGGCGAGGGGGACGCGGACGGCGATGGTGACTCCGCCGGCTGTGTGTGCTGCGTCGAGGAGGACAGCGGCCGGGTGGCCAGCGGCACGGCGAGCGGCGGGTCGTAGGCGGTGCCCGACATGACGGAGTGCACGCCCCACCAGGACAGCGTCACCGCCGCCCCGGTCGCCAGCATCCATGCCATGGCATGAAGAAGTCCTCGTTGCATCAGGGCACATACTGCACCACCCGCCCCAAGAGTGGCCCGACACCCCGCTGGGTCCCTCGCATGGACTACGGTGCGGGCCATGGCAAGTGTGCTCGTGGTCGAGGACGACCAGTTCGTACGTTCCGCCCTCATCCGGCACCTGACCGAGGCCTCGCACACCGTGCGGAGCGTCGGCACGGCCCTGGAGGCCCTGCGCGAGGTCGCGCACCACCGCTTCGACGTGGTCATCCTCGACCTCGGACTGCCCGACCTGGACGGGTCGGAAGCGCTCAAGATGCTGCGCGGCATCACCGACGTACCAGTGATCATCGCGACCGCGCGCGACGACGAGGCGGAGATCGTCCGGCTGCTCAACGACGGCGCCGACGACTACCTGACCAAGCCCTTCTCCGTGGAGCACCTCTCCGCCCGGATGGCCGCGGTCCTGCGCCGCTCCCGCGCCGCGGCCGGGGCCGAACCCCCCTCGCGCGTGCTGCGCGTCGGCGGGCTCGCCATCGACCCGCTGCGCCGCCAGGCCGAGCTGGACGGGGCGGTACTGGACCTCACCCGGCGGGAGTTCGACCTGCTGGCCTTCCTCGCCGGACGGCCCGGAGTGGTCGTGGCCCGGCGCGAACTGCTCGCCGAGGTCTGGCAGCAGTCGTACGGGGACGACCAGACCATCGACGTCCACCTGTCCTGGCTGCGCCGCAAACTCGGCGAGACGGCCGCCCGGCCGCGGTACCTGCACACGCTGCGGGGGGTCGGAGTCAAGCTGGAGCCGCCGCTGTGAGCGGTGCACGCGAGCCCGCCGGGCGGCGGACGCCATCGACGGCCGCACCGGTGCGCCGAGCGGGCGACCGTGACCACAGCCGCCGCCGCGGCGGAGCGGGCCTACGGAGATGAGGTGGGCTCTCGTCAAGGTCTGCCTTGCGGTCACGGCCATGGTGGTCGTGGCCTTCGCCGTGCCCCTCGGGCTCGTCGTCCAGGAGATGGCCAGCGACCGTGCCTTCTCCAACGCCGAGCGGCAGGCCGCCACCATCGGGCCGACGCTCTCCATCACCACCGACCCGGTGCAGCTGCGCAAGGCGGTGGAGTCCACGCAGATGGGCGCCGCCCGGCGGATGGCCGTGCATGTGCCGGCCATCGGGTCCGACGCGCCGGTTGACATCGGCGAGGGCTGGGCGGGCGCGCACGCGGTGGCGGAGACCCGCAGGATCGGGCGGGCCACGACGGCCTCGGTGGCCGGCGGGGGCTCGGCGCTGCTGCAGCCGACCGCGCTCGGGTCGGGGGACATCGCGGTGGTCGAGATCTTCGTACCGGAGAGCGAGGTCAGCAACGGCGTCGCGACCGCCTGGCTGGTACTCGCGGGCGTCGGGCTGGCGCTGATCGTGGGCTCGGTCGGGGTCGCCGACCGGCTCGGCGCCCGGCTGGTCCGGCCGGCCGAGCGGCTCGCGGACGCCGCACACCAGCTGGGCGAGGGCCGGCTCGGAGCGCGCGTGCCGGAGGACGGGCCGAAGGAACTCCGCTCGGCGGCCGTCGCGTTCAACGCGATGGCGGACCAGGTCGTGGAACTCCTCGCCAACGAGCGGGAGCTGGCCGCCGACCTGTCGCACCGGCTGCGGACGCCGCTGACGGTGCTGCGGCTCAACACGGCCTCGCTCGGGGACGGTCCGGCCGCCGAGCAGACCCGGACGGCCGTGGAGCAGCTGGAGCGCGAGGTCGACACGATCATCCGTACGGCCCGGGAACAGCGGCCGGCCACAGGCCTGGTCGGGGCGGGCGCGGGGTGCGACGCCTCCGAGGTGATCCGCGACCGGATGGCCTTCTGGTCGGCGCTCGCGGAGGACGAGGGCCGCGAGGTGCGGCTGGCGGGGGTCGACCGTACGGTACGGATCCCCGTGGCCCGGCCCGAACTCGCCGCCGCACTCGACGCCATGCTCGGCAACGTCTTCCGGCACACCCCCGAGGGCACCCCCTTCGCGGTGGACGTCCACGACGCGGGCGACGCTGTCATCGTGCTCGTCTCGGACGCGGGCCCCGGCATCGCCGACCCCGACGCCGCCCTGCGCCGCGGCAACGACGGCGGCCGCGACGGGTCGACCGGCCTCGGCCTGGACATCGTGCGCCGGGTCGCGGAGTCGACCGGGGGAGACGTACGGCTGGGGCGCTCGGTGCTCGGCGGGACCGAGGTCCGGGTCTGGATCGGCCTGGACGGCCGGAGCCTCGGCGGCCCCGGCGGGGGCCGGGCCCGCGGCCGACGCGGCAACCGACGTAACCGGGGGCGCGCCACGCCGTGACCGGGGGCGCGCCTGGCAGACGGGATCCCCCGGCCTCGGTACGGTCCGCGGCATGGACACCCTCATCTTCGGCGGGCTCCTCGCCACGCTGATCACCCTGTACCGGGACTCTTCGCGGATGGTCGCGCTCGGAGCGTGGTGGGTCATGCTGGTCGCCGTCGTCCTGCTGATGGCGCACCACATCACCGGCGGCCTCGCCCTGACGCTGAGCTACTGACCGTGGCCGCGATGTACACCCTCCTTCCGGACGCCCCGCCGGGGGGCGGACTGCTGGGCAGGGTCCAGTACTGGTTCGCCTGCTTCTTCGCCATCGGCTGGACGGCCGTCGTCTGCGGCGGGCTGTTCTACCAGTTCGGGCTGTGGGAGTACCCGTGCCCGCTCTGCATCGTGCAGCGGATGTTCATGCTGCTGGCGGCGATGGGCGCGGTCTACATCATCCGCACGGCGCTGGCCTACGGGGCGGTGACGGGCCGCGACTACATGACCGGCTGGGGCATGTCCCTGGTCGCGGTGGTCGCGGGCTCCTTCGCGTCCTGGCGGCAGACGACGCTGCACATCCTGCCGGGGGACAAGGGGTACGGGAGCGAGGTGTTCGGCCTGCACCTGTACGTGTGGGCGTGGATCCTCTTCCAGGCCTCGGTGGTCGCCGTCGGCATCGCCCTGGCGTTCGCCCACGCGACGGCGGACCGCAGCGTTCCGGCGGCCGGTCCGGGCCCGCTGCGGACGGTGGGGATGTTCGCGCTCTGGTTCCTGGGGCTGGTCATCGCGGTGAACGTGGTGGCCGTCTTCTTCGAGGAGGGCTTTCACTGGTTCCTCCCGGACGACCCGAGCCGGTACCAGTTCTTCTACGACGTCGGAATCCTGGGCCAGGGCGTGTCTTAGCGCCCGCCCGGGATCCCCTTCACCGCCGCGTCCCCCTCACCGCCGGCGTCCACGTCCACGTCTGCGTTCACGTGCGCGCCGGCGTCGACCGGAAGGAAGCAGAGATGCGCTACGCAGTCCTCGGCACCGGGATCGTCGGCCGTACGGTGGCGTCCGGCTAGGGCTGGCCGGACGGGGCCTGCCCGGACGGGGGTGCAAATGTTGCTGCGCCCCCGGCCCGCGCCGAGTGTGGGCGTGACGGAAGGAGTCAGGCATGAGAGTCATGCTCAGGGCGCACTTCGACACGGCCGCCACCAACGAGGGCATCAAGACCGGCGCCCTGCCCCAGGCGGTCAAGAAGCTGATGGACAAGGTGAAGCCCGAGGCGGCCTACTTCGGCCTGCACGAGGGCGTGCGCTCCTGCTGGATCGTCTTCGACCTCCAGGACAGCTCACAGATGCCCGCCCTGATGGAGGACCTGTACCTGCAGTTCAACGCCGAGCTCGAGGTCGGTCCCGTGATGAACGCCGAGGACCTGGCGAAGGGCCTGGCGGCGATGGAGTCCTCGCCTTAGACGTCCGTCCGTTCCGGCGCCGCGCCACCGCCGGCACTTTCACTGCCACTGTCACTGCCACTCCTGTCTCGTCTCCCGACCCGCACGAAGGGGGCGGCCGCGCTCGACTCGCGCTCGCCGCCCCCTTCGCCTGCCCCCGGGCTCCGGATCAGTAGACGTCGTACTGGCCGAACCAGTCGACGATGTAGTGGACCTCCCGGCTGCTCTGGTTCCAGAGGTCGATGACCTCGTAGGGGCCGGGCTTCGCCTGGACCAGGTTGGAAACGTCCTTGCCCGCCGTCCAGTTCAGCGTGGAGGAGGTGGGCCGCGGCGGCGGGACAGGGCGCCCGTTGCGGTACGCGTCCATCGAGTACGGGTCGGGGGCGACCGAGAGGTGGCCGGCTCCCGTCGTGCTGGTGACGGTGACGTTCAGGGCGTAGGCCTCGACGGGGAGACCGTTGCGGTTGCCGGAGTCCATGGGCATGGGGAAGTAGCCGCCGGCGAGGCACGGCCAGCCCGTCCAGCGGCGGGAGTCCATGAGCCGCCACGGGGCGGCGCTGATGCCGGGGGTCGTGCTGGTGAAGGCCGCCTTGCCGTCGGGGCTGTAGTAGCCCACGACGTCGACGATGACGTCGGTACCGGCCCAGGCGCCGTTGCGGACGTCGATCCTTCCGCCGGCGCCGACGGGGACGATGACCGAATTGGCGACCGTCTGGCCCGCCGTGAAGTTCAGGCTGGAGGTGGTCGGAGCCGCCTGACCGCTCGGGAAGACCGTCAGGTGGCCGGCCTGCTTCGGGTTGGTGACGGTCACGTTGAGCGCCACGGCGGTCGCTCCGGCCGGGATGCCGCTCCTGCCGGTGATCTGGACGCCGAAGGTGCCCTGTCCGGCGACCTGACCGCGCGCCGTGCCGAGGCCTTCACGGGTGTCGACGAAACGGACCGGGTTCAGCGAGGTGTAGCCGTTGGACGCCGTGCGGTCGAAGTAGCCCGTCACGTCGGCGATCAGGTCCACCGCGTTCCAACCGCCGTTGTACAGCTCGATGTACCCGTCCTTGCCTACCGGCACGATCACCTGGTTCGGGACGGTCTGGCCGGCGGTGTAATTCAGGTTCGAGGACTCGGGCCGCGCCCTGCCCGACGGGTAGACGCTGACGTGCCCGGCCGCGGTGGCGTTGGTGGCGGTCACGTTGAGGACCACGGCGGCGACCCCGGCCGGGACCTTCGCGCTGCCCGCGATCTTGAGCCGGACCGGCGTGTACGCGGGGACCTTGGCCTTCGACGCGCCCGTGCCGGTCCGGGTGTCGAGCAGCCGGGTGGGGGCGTGCGGCACGAAGAAGGAGCCCGCCGTGGAGAACGGGAGCTGCTTGACGACCTGGACGTGGCTCACGCTGTCCGTCGCGGTCACGGTGATCGTGTAGTCGCCGGGCCTGGGATAGGTGTGCTTGGTGTTCCGCAGGATGTCACCGCCGGTGGCGGTGGCCGTGTCCGTCGTGCCGTCACCCCAGGCGATGGTGACCTCGTGCGCGACGGGTGCGCCGTTGTAGAGGTTGACGTTCAGGGATATTCCGCGCGCGGTCGTGATGTCACCCGACACCAGGAGTTCGAGGTTCGAGGCGTCGGCCGTCACCTCGGCGGGTGGAACGGAAACCCCGGGCACCGCCGGACCGGTGGCCTGCGCCACGCCCGGCATGAAACCCACACTCGCCGCAAGGGCGGCAGCTGAGACTACGAGTCGGCGGCTACGCACCGGCCCCCCCATTTTTCTGTTAACGCCTGAACAAGTTCGAAAGCCCGCTCAGCGTACAGATCGACACGGGCATGTCATACGCCTCACCACGGACGAACGGGCCACGGTCTCATCACGCCGGGCCGCCGGGCGGGGGCCCGAATCGGCCCTTCCCGCACGCCGTCAGGGCCAGCGCCGCGGATGCGGCCGCCGCGGCGCACGAGACGGCGAAGGCGGCCCGGTGGCCGTAGGCGTTCGCCAGCGGTCCCGAAACCGCGGCGGCCAGCGCCTGGCCGAGGATCAGGCCGCTGCCGGCCACGGTCATGGCCTCGCCCATCCGCTCCGCCGGGCCGGCCCGTTCCACCAGCCCGAACAGGGCGATCAGGTGCGGGGCGACGGCCAGCCCGATGCCCGCGACGGCGAAGGCGGCGCCCCACAGTCCGGACACCGCCAGCAGCGGCAGGGTGAGCGCCGCCTGGACCGCGATCGTCCACCGCAGCCGCACCGACAGGTCGGCCGAACCGGGGCGGGCCACCGTGACGAAGCCGGCGAGTGAGCTGGTCACGGCCATGGCGGCCCACACCAGCCCGGCCGCGCCCGCCTCGTACAGTGACTCGGCGAGCGCGTTGACGCCGGTGTTGGCCCCGCTCCACGCGGCCCCCTGCAGCACGGCCATCGCGCACAGCAGGAGCAGGCCGGGCGACCACAGCCGCACGCCGGTCTGCGCGCCCGGGGCGGTCGGGGCCGCGGCGGTCGGGCCCGGGGCGGTCGGGTGCACCGCGAACAGCGTGCCGAAGAACAGGATCAGCACGCCGGCGAGGAGGAGCGCCGAGGCGGGATGCACCGTCACGGCCAGGATGCCGGCGAGCGCGGGGGCGACCACGAACCCCACCTCGTCCAGGGTGGTGTCGAAGGACAGGGCGGATCCGAGCAGCGCCTTGTCCTCACCGGCCAGCCGCGCCCAGCGGGCCCTGGCCAGCGGTCCGACCTGGGGGACGGTGAGGCCGGCGGCGACGGCGAGCGTCATGCGGGCGGACAGGGACAGCCCGCCGAGAACGGCCGCCACGAGGGCGAAGAGGACGGCGGCGTTCGCGCCGCAGGCGACGAGCAGTACGGGGCGGTGGCCGCGCCGGTCGGCGAACCGGCCGATGACGGGGCCGCCGAGGGCCTGGCCGAGCCAGAGGGCTGCGGCGACGGCTCCGGCGTCGCCGATGCCGTCGCGCTCGTTGATGAGCAGGAGCGTCCCGATGGGGCACAGCGCGGCGGGGAGGCGCGCGAGGAACGCGTAGAGGGGGAGAGCGGTCCCGCCGAGTGCGAACAC
This sequence comes from Streptomyces sp. NPDC054849, assembly GCF_053610945.1. Classification (NCBI taxonomy): domain Bacteria; kingdom Bacillati; phylum Actinomycetota; class Actinomycetes; order Kitasatosporales; family Streptomycetaceae; genus Streptomyces; species Streptomyces sp. NPDC054849. The sequence goes on along the minus strand of NZ_JBSGZI010000103.1, from coordinate 8,368 downwards.
CGCGCGGAAGCCGGGGCTCGCGGGGTCGGGCTCGGGCGCGGATGCGGGCGTGGGCGTGGGGACGGGTGCGGGCGTGGGGACGGGCTGGGACACGGACAACCTCCGACCGCACGCCGACCCTCCCGTTTCTCCGGCGCGCGCCGTTGCCCGTTGAGGGGGACCGTAGTGCCGGAACGGGCCCCTCGGAAGCCCCCGTTCACGCCGGGGCGGTGGTGGCGGTGGTGACGGCGGGGCGGGTTGCGGCGGCGGAGGTCAATCGGTGGCGCCGGTGGTCAGCCGCTTGGCCTGGGCCCGGCCCACCTCGGCGGCGCGGTGCAGGTAGTCGGCGATGACCGCGAGTTCGGAGTCGGAGTAGCTCTCCAGTACGGCACCGAAGGCGCGGCCGGGGGTGTCCCATGCCGCCCCGATCCGCTCGCGGGCCTCGGGCGAGAGGGAGACGAGGGAGCGGCGCCGGTCGTTCGGGTCGGCGTGCCGCCGGACGATGCCCGCCTTGACCATCCGGTCGACGAGGCGGGTGGCGGAACCGGAGGTCAGGCCGGTGAGGCGGGCGATGTCGCCGGTGCTGACGGGGCCGGGCTCCATGTCGAGGAGGGCGACGCACTGCATGTCGGTGGGGTGGAGGCCGACGTGGTCGGCCATGGCCTGGTTGAAGAGGGAGTAGTCGGCGTAGTGCCGCTGGCTCTCGGTGACGATGCGCGCCAGCAGCTCGGCGCGGCTCCACTCATCACCCGTACGGGGGGAATCGGTTGACATCGTGTTCTCCGTGCTCCAAATTTATCTGTGTAACGCAGAGGATGTGTCACGCAGAATCTGCGCCACGTGTGGATTCTAACGCCGGTCCGCACCAGTCCGCACCAGTCCAGAAGAGGCCTGTCATGTCGATTCTCGTCACCGGCGGCCGCGGCGCCGTCGCCCGCGGCCTCTGCGGCCTCCTTGCCGCCCGCGGCGTTCCGTACCGCCTCGGCTCCCGCGAGCCGGGCACCCCCGATGCGGTCCACTGCGACCTCACCGATCCCGCGACCTTTCCCGAGGCCCTCGCCGGCATCCGCTCCGTCTTCCTCTATGCGGAGGCCTCCGGCGTCGAGGCTTTCGTCAAGGAGGCCGTCGCCGCGGGTGTCGATCACGTCGTGCTCCTGTCCTCCTCCTCGGTCCTCGGCCCCGGCGCCGCCGACAGCCCGCTGTCCGCGTCCCACCTCACCGTCGAACGGGCCCTGTCGGCCTCCCCGCTGCACACCACCCTGCTCCGCCCGGGCTCCTTCGCCGGGAACGCCCTGGGCTGGGCCTGGTCGCTGAAGGCCGGCCATCCGGTCCGCCTGCCGTTCCCCGGCGCCTACGGCGACCCCGTCCACGAGGCCGACCTGGCGGAGGCGGCCTTCGCTGTCCTCACCGAAGCCGCTCCGACCGGCCGCGCGTACACGCTGACCGGACCGCAGTCGCTGACCTTCGCGGCCCAGCTCGCGATTCTCGGGGAGGTCCTCGGCCGGTCCATACCCTTCGAGGCCGTCTCCGCCGAGCAGTGGAAGGCCGAGGTCGACGGGTACGTTCCCGGCCCTTACGCCGACGCGCTCCTCGCGTACTGGGAGTCCACCGACGGCCTCCCGGTCGAGATCACCGATGCCGTCGAGCGCCTCACCGGTCACCCGGCCCGCACCTTCAGGACCTGGGCCGAGGACCACGCCGACGCCTTCGCGGCCTGAGTGCGGGGCAGTCGTAGCGGACGGTGGACTCGTGGCGGTCGACCGAGTCGTTCGGGAGGGTCTGCAGGTGCTCCTGGGGTGGTGGAGGGCTGGTCGAGTGCGGCAATCCAGCCCCGGACGAGTGGCCGGGGGAGAGTTAGGGTCGTCACTGAGTCGACCAACTGACGTGTGTGGGGGGTTCGTTGTGATCGTGGTGACGGGTGCGACCGGGAATGTGGGACGGGAACTCGTACGGATCCTGGCCGAGGGCGGCGAGAAGGTGACCGCCGTTTCCCGGCGGTCGGCGGACATGCCCGACGGGGTCCGCCATCAGCAGGGCGACCTCGCCGAGCCGGAGAGCCTGCGCCCCGCGTTCGAAGGAGCCGACGCGCTGTTCCTGCTCGCCGCCGGCGAGGACCCGCAGGGCGTCCTCGAAGAGGCGGAGGCCGCCGGGATACGCCGGGTCGTCCTGCTCTCGTCCCAGGGCGTCGCGACGCGGCCCGCGGCGTTCCAGCACCCCGCCCGATTCGAGGAAGCCGTCCGCCGGACCGGTTTGGAGTGGACGATCCTGCGCTCCGGCGGCCTGAACTCCAACGTCTACGCCTGGGCCGAGGCGATCCGTACGCGGCGCACCGCCGCCGCGCCGTTCGCCGACATCGGGATCCCGACCGTCGACCCGGCGGACGTCGCCGAGGTCGCGGCCGCGGTCCTGCGCGAGCCGGGCCACGCGGGCGAGACCTACGAGCTCAACGGGCCCGCCCCCGTCTCCCCGAGGGGCAGGGCCGAGGCGATCGCCGCGGCCCTGGGCGAGCCCGTCCGGTTCGTCGAGCAGACCCGGGAGGAGGCTCGCACCCTGATGCTGACCTTCATGTCCGAGCAGGCCGTCGAGGGCACCCTCGCGATCCTCGGCGATCCGCTGCCCGCCGAACGGACGCCGACGCCGGCCGTGGAGCAGATCCTCGGCCGCCCGGCCCGCTCCTTCGCCGACTGGGCGGCCCGCTCCGCCGCGGCCTTCCGCTGAGCCACGGTCAGAAGGCGCCTTTCCGAGCCAGGCGGGCGTACCAGTGGGCACTGGACCGGGGGGTGCGGATCTGGGTGTCGTAGTCGACGTGCACGATGCCGAAGCGCTTGCTGTAGCCGTAGGACCACTCGAAGTTGTCCAGCAGCGACCAGAGGAAGTAGCCCTCCACCGGGGCGCCGTCGGTCACGGCGCGGTGCACGGCGGCGAGGTGGGCCTCCAGATAGGCGATCCGCAGCGGGTCGTGCAGGTCCGGGGCGTACGCCGCGCCGTTCTCGGTGACCATCAGCGGCAGGCCCGGTGCCTCGTCGGTGAAGCGCATCAGCAGGTCGTACAGGCCGGTGGCGTCGATGGACCAGCCCATGTCGGTCTGTTCACCCGGCGGTTGGTGGAAGGCCACCGTCTCCGCCGCGGGCCAGGGGGAGTGCGAGGTGGCCCCGTGGCCGTCGGCACGCGGGCCGTCGCCGTCGGGCGCCGCCGAGACCACCGCCGGGGTGTAGTAGTTCACGCCGAGGAAGTCCAGCGGCTGGTTGATCAGCGCCTCGTCGCCGCGGCGGACGAACGACCAGTCCGTGACCGCGGCGGTGTCCGCGAGCAGGTCCTGGGGGTAGGCGCCGTGCAGCAGCGGCCCGGTGAAGATCCGGTTGGCCAGGGCGTCGATGCGGCGCTGTGCGTCCACATCGGCCGCCGAGCCGGTCAGGGGCCGCACCGCGCTGGGGTTGAGAGCGATGCCGATCCGCGCCCGGGTGGGCAGGGCGGCGGCGGCCAGGCCGTGGGCCAGGTTGAGGTGGTGGGCCGCGCGCAGGGCGTCGGCGGGCGAGGTGCGGCCAGGGGCGTGGACCCCGGAGGCGTAGCCGAGGAAGGCGCTGCACCAGGGCTCGTTGAGGGTGGTCCACAGTTCCACCCGGTCGGCCAGCGCGTCCGAGACCTGGGAGGCGTACCGGGCGAAGGCGTAGGCCGTCTCCCGCTCGGGCCAGCCCCCGGCGCTCTCCAGCGCCTGCGGCAGATCCCAGTGGTACAGGGTCACGCAGGGCCGGATTCCGTACGAGAGCAGCTCGTCGACGAGTGCGTCGTAGAAGCCGAGCCCGCCGGAGAGCACCCGTGGCCAGGACACCGAGAACCGGTAGGCCCCCAGCCCGAGTTCCGCCATCATCCGGACGTCCTCGCGCCACAGCCGGTGGTGGTCGACGGCCACCTCGCCCGTGTGGCCGCCGTGCACCTTGCCGGGCGTACGGCAGAAGGTGTCCCAGATGGACGGCCCGCGCAGGGCGGCCGCACCCTCGATCTGGAAGGCCGCCGTGGCCGTGCCCCACAGGAACCCGTCGGGGAACCGCAGTTCCCCCGCGTCCGTCGTGTCCGTCCCGTTCGTCGGGGTGTACGTCATCCCTTGACCGCTCCTTGCATGATGCCGCCGACGATCTGGCGGCCGAAGACGAGGAACACCAGCAGCAGCGGGAGCGTGCCCAGCAGCGCGCCCGCCATGATCACCGACTGGTCCGGTATGTAGCCCCGGCCCAGCCCGGTCAGGGCCACCTGCACCGTCGGGCTGCCGTTCTGGGTCAGCGCGACGATCGGCCAGAAGAAGTCGTTCCAGGCCATGACGAAGGTCAGCATGGCCAGCACCGCCATCGCGGGCCGCGCCGCGGGGAAGACCACGTGCCACACGACCCGCAGCGAACTCGCGCCGTCCGAGCGCGCCGCCTCCACCAGCTCCGTCGGCAGCGCCTGCATCAGGTACTGCCGCATGAAGAACACCCCGAAGGCGGAGACCAGGGTCGGCAGGATCACCGCCTGGAGCCGGTCCGTCCACGACAGTTCGGCGATCAGCATGTACAGCGGGACCACACTCAGCTGCGGCGGGATCAGCATCGTGGCGACCACCAGCGACATCAGCAGCCGCCGGCCGCGGAAGCGGAGCTTGGCGAAGGCGAAACCGGCCAGCGTGGAGAAGAGCACCGTGCCCGCGGCGACCGTGCCCGCCACGATCACCGTGTTGAGCAGGGCGACGCCCATGTTGGCGTCGGTCCACGCGACCTGGAGGTTGCGCCCCAGGTTCCCGCCGAACCAGAAGGGCGGCGGGGTCTGGGCCAGGCGGGTGTTGGTACGGGAGGCGGCGATCGCCGTCCACACCAGGGGGAAGAGCGAGCCGGCGGTGAAGAGGGCGAGCACCAGGTAGGTGAGCCGGCCCGCACGCAGTGCCCTCATCGGGTGTCCTTCCGTCCGCGCAGCAGCCGCGCCGCCCCGGCGATCAGCAGCAGGATCATGAACATCGCCCACGCGATCGCCGACGCCCGCCCGAGGTGCAGGTTCACCCAGCCCTGCTCGTACAGGTACAGCCCCAGCGTCTGGAACTGGTGGTCCGAGCCGCCCGTCGCGCCGGCTCCGCCGTTGAACAGCAGCGGCTCGCCGAACAGCTGGGTCGCCCCGATCGTCGACACGACGCACGTGAAGAAGATCGTCGGCCGTAGCGAGGGCACGGTGACGTGGAGGAACTGCTGCCAGCGCGAGGCCCCGTCCAGCGCGGCGGATTCGTACAGCTCGCCCGGCACGGCCTGCATGGCCGCCAGGTAGATCAGCGCGTTGTAGCCGGTCCAGCGCCAGATCACGATGGTGGAGACCGCCAGCTGGGAGGCGAAGGTTCCGTTCTGCCAGTCGACCGCCTCGAAACCGACCGCCGAGAGCGCCCAGTTGACCATCCCGTAGTCCCGCCCGAAGAGCAGAACGAAGACGAGCGTGGCGGCCGCCACCGAGGTCGCGTACGGGGTGAGCACCGCGACCCGGAAGAAGGCGGAGCCGCGCAGCTTGTAGTTGAGCAGGTGGGCCAGGCCGAGCGCGATCGCCAGCTGCGGCACCGTGGACAGCAGCCCGATGGTGAAGGTGTTGCGCAGCGCGTTCCAGAAGAACTCGTCGTCCCACAGCCGGGTGAAGTTCTTCAGCCCCACCCAGGTCATGCTGTCCGGATCGGTCAGCTCCACCTGGTGCAGCGCCGCCCAGCCCGTGTACAGCAGCGGAAACAGCCCGAAGGCCGCGAAGAAGAGGAAGAAGGGCGCCACGAAGGCATAAGGGCTCCAGCGCAGGTCCCAGCGGTAGCGGCGCGAGCGCCACACCTGGCCCGGTCGGCTCCGGCGGCCCCCCTCCGCCGCCGGCCGCTCCGGGCCGACGGCGGAGGGGGACAGGACAACCGTCTCGTCCGTCACGGGCGCCTCACTGGTCCAGGGCGTTGTCGATCGCCTTCACCGCGGCCTCCCAGCCCTCCTGCGGCGTCCGGCCCTTCTGGTCGACCTGGAGCATCCCGATGTCCGCCAGGTTCTGCGCGATCACCAGGTCCTTCGGCCCGACCACCGCCACGGGCACCCCCTCCGCCGCCTTCGCGAAGATCTCGCCGATCGGGGCGCCGCCGAAGTACTCGTGCTTCGCCCCTGACACCGTCGCCAGCTTGTACGCGGCGCTCGCGCTCGGGAAACTGCCCCGCTTCTCGAAGAGCTTCGCCTGCTGCTCCGGCGCCGTCAGCCAGGCCGCCAGCTTCGCCGCCTCCTCGGCGTGCTTGCCCGCCTTCGGGACCACCAGGAAGGAGCCGCCCCAGTTGCTGGGCTTCGGCGCCTGCGCCACGTCCCACTTGTTCTTGCCCGCCGGTCCCGCCTTGTCCTGGATGTAGCCGAGCATCCAGGCCGGGCAGGAGACCGTCGCGAAGGACCCGTTGGAGAAGCCCTGGTCCCAGCCGGGTGTGAACTGCTGCAGCTTGGCGCTCAATCCCTCGACGGAGAAGGAGGCCGCGAGGTCGAAGGCTCCGCGCACCGCCGGGTTGGTCTTGTATACGACCTTGCCCTGCTCGTCGTAGAACCGCTGGGCGCTGCTGCCGGTCACCGCGGCCATCACACCCGACGCCGAGTCCACGAAGGCCTTGCCCTCGCCCGCCTTCGCCTTGTACGCCTTGCCGGTCTCCAGGTACTTGTTCCAGTCGCCCGCCCACAGCGCGCCGACCGCCTCGCGGTCGGAGGGAAGCCCGGCCGCCTCGAAGAGGTCCTTGCGGTAGCAGATGCCCTGAGGGCCGATGTCCGTGCCGAGGCCGACCGTGGCCCCGCCCTTCGCCGTGCCCTGCGCCCACTTCCAGGGCAGGTACGCGGCCTTGTCGACGCCGGGAGCCTTCCCCAGGTCCACCAGCTTGTCGGCCTGGGTGGCGGTGATCTCGGCGATGTTGTTGACCTCGACCGCCTGGATGTCGGCGAGGCCGCTGCCCGTGCCCAGGTGGGTGAGGAGCTGGGGGTAGTAGTTCTCGTTCCGCTCGATGGACGTCTGCTCGATGCGGATGCCGGGGTTCTGCGCCATGTACTCGTCGTAGAGCCCGGCCTCCTGGAGGCCGAAGGCCCCGAAGACCCCGACGGTGAGCGTGGTCTTCGCCTTCCCGTCCGCGGAGGAGCCCTTCCCGGGGGACTCGGCCGGATCCTGCGCGCATCCCGCGAGCAGAAGGGCCGCGGCTCCCACGGTGGTGATGGTCGTGACAAGACTTCTTCGGGCTCGCATCGGAGTCCTCCCTGAAGGACGGAACGTGCCGGGTGTCGTGTGCCACACTGTGGGAGCGCTCCCACGGTCGTCAAGGGGTAGATTCACAGCTGGGAGGAAGCCATGAACGGGCACGGGGGTACGAGGGGGCGGCCGACGCTGGAAGAGGTCGCGGCGCGCGCCGGAGTCGGGCGCGGCACGGTCTCCCGGGTGATCAACGGGTCTTCCAAGGTCAGCGAGCAGGCCAAGGCCGCCGTCGAGGCGGCGGTGGCGGAGCTGGGGTACGTACCGAACCGTGCCGCGCGCGCCCTCGCGGCCAACCGCACCGACGCCATCGCCCTCGTGATCCCCGAACCCGAGGCCCGGTTCTTCGCCGAGCCCTACTTCTCCGAAGTGGTCCGCGGCGTCGGCGCCGCCCTCGCGGAGACAGACGTCCAGCTCGTCCTGACCCTGGCGGGCAGCGACCGCGAGCGCCGGCGCCTCTCCCAGTACCTGTCCGGGCACCGCGTCGACGGAGTGCTGCTCGTCTCCGTCCACGCCGGCGACCCGCTGCCGGATCTGCTGGCCGAACTCGGCATCCCGACGGTGATCAGCGGCCGCCGCTCCGACACCGAGACGCTGCCCTGCGTGGACTCCGACAACCTGGCGGGCGCCGCCGAGGCCGTGCGCCACCTCCTCGAACGGAGCCGCCGCACGATCGCCACGATCACCGGCCCGCTCGACGTGTACGGAGCCCAGTGCCGCCTCGACGGTTACCGCCAGGCCCTCGCCGCCGGCGGGCACCCGGTCGACGAGCAGCTGATCGCGGTCGGCGACTTCACCGAGGACGGCGGCCGCCGGGCGATGCGCGAGCTGCTGGAGCGCCGTCCCGCGCTCGACGCCGTCTTCGCCGCGTCGGACGTCATGGCGGCGGGCGCCCGGCGGGAGCTGCGCGCGGCCGGGCGCCGGATCCCGCAGGACGTGGCGCTGGTCGGCTTCGACGACTCGGTGGTCGCCCGGCACATGGACCCGCCGCTGACCAGCGTCCGGCAGCCGATCGAGGAGATGGGCCGGACCATGGCGCAGCTGTTGCTGGAGCACATCTCCGGAAACCAGGGGGGTGCGGGGGAGCCGGGCGAGGTGAGCGTCGTCCTGCCGAACCGCCTGGTGGTCCGCGAATCCTCGTAGAGACGCA
>NZ_JBSGZI010000102.1:0-30132 GCF_053610945.1 Streptomyces sp. NPDC054849 | reverse complement strand
GTCCTCCCGGACCGCCTTACATTCTTAGGGACACAGTCATACCGGGCCCGGAGGCCAGCGGCCCCATTGCAGGACCGCGAAAAAGATAACGGGGGAGGTGCCGGGGGAGAGACCGGTGGGGTGCGGGGCGGGATGGGGCGCGTGGGGAGCCGGTGGTGTGGGTGGGGCGGTTCAGCGGGAGGTGTCGAACACTTCGTCCCGGGTGGCGGCCAGCGCGCTCTCCAGCGCGCCGTGCAGGACCGGCCGTTCCCGTACCTCGCCGGGGACCAGCCGGGGCCGGGAGGGGGCCAGTTCGGCGACCTCGGCCTCCAGCAGCGCGCGCAGCGGCTCACCGCCCGCGCTGATCGCGGCCCCGGCGAGGACCACGATCTCCGGGTCCAGCACGGCGACGACCGAGGCGAGTCCGGTGGCGAGCGCGGTGGCGTAGGCCTGGAGGAAGGCCAGGTGCGGCCCCTCGGGCGTGGCGGCGGCCCGCGCGAGCAGCGCGACGGCGACCGCGACCTCCGGGCTGTGCGGGCCGCGCGGGCCGGGCGGGGCGTCAGGCGTCTTGGCGGCGTCCGTGGCGTCAGTGGCGTCTGCGAGATCGGGGGCGGGCCCGGGCGGGGCATCGACGCCCAGCTCCGCGGCGAGCAGAGGCAGCCCCTCCACGCCGGCCAGCTCCTGGTAGCCGCCGGAGTTCGCCCGGGCGACCTGCCGGACCAGCGGGCGGCCCGGCACGGGCAGGAAGCCCACCTCGCCCGCGCCGCCGGTCCAGCCGCGGTGCAGCCGGCCGCCCAGCACCAGGGCGGCGCCGAGGCCCTCCTCGTTCCACAGCAGGACGAAGTCCTCGTGGCCGCGGGCCGCGCCGAGGCGCTGTTCGGCGACGGCGGCGAGGTTGACGTCGTTCTCGTACTCGACGGGCATCGGCAGGGCCGCCGCCAGGTCGTCGAGGAGGGTGGGGGAGTGCCAGCCGGGGAGGTGGCTGGCGTAGCGCAGCCGGCCGGTGTGCGGGTCGAAGGCGCCCGGTGTGGCGATGACCACCCGGTGCAGGTCGGAGCGGTGCAGTCCGGCGGCCTTGACGGCTCCGCCGAGGGCTTCGGTCACCTGGTCGAGGGCCTGCGCACCCTCCGTGTACGGGACCTCGTGGGAGGCGATCACCGTGCCGGTGAGGTCGGCGACGGCGGCCAGTACGCGTCCCGGGGTGACGTCGAGGCCGCCGACGTACGCGGCCCGCGGGTTGATCGCGTACAGCTGGGCGCTGGGGCCGGGGCGACCGCCGTCGGTGCCGGTGGCCACGACGAGTCCGGCGGCTTCCAGGCGGGCCAGCAGCTGGGAGGCGGTGGGCTTGGACAGTCCGGTCAGGTGGCCGATGCGGGTCCGGGACAGGGGGCCGTGCGTCAGCAGGAGTTCGAGTGCGGCCCGGTCGTTCATGGCGCGCAACAGGCTGGGCGTTCCGGGCGTGGCGGCGGGCATCGAGCGGCTCTCCCTCACCGAAGTGATCTGTTAGGTAAGTTTCCTATCACTGTTCGAGCCGTGTCAATGGCGCTGCCCCGCAGGTCGTCCACGAAGGACCTGCGGGGCAGCGGAGTGGGCGCGGCTACTTGGTGATGCGCGGCCCGGCCGGCGGCGGGATCGGGGCGGTGGCCAGCGACTGCGGGGAGGCCGGGTTCGCCAGTGCGGACGGCGGGGCCACGGCGGCCGACGGATCCGCCGGGGCCTCGTCCTCGTCCTCGGCCGGCACACCGCCGATGATCCGGATGCCCGCGGCGTCGAAGGCCTCCTTGATCCGCCAGCGCAGCTCCCGCTCCACCGCGAACTGCTGGCCCGGCATCGTCTTCGCGGAGACCTTCACCGTCATCGAGGCGAGCAGCACCTCGTCCAGGCCCAGCACCTCGACGGGGCCCCACAGGCGCTCGTCCCACGGGGTCGTCTTCGCCATGGCGTCGGCGACCTCCTGGACCACCTCGCGGATCCTGGACAGGCTCTCCGAGGGCTTGACCTGGACGTCCACGCCCGCCGTCGCCCAGCCCTGGCTGAGGTTGCCGATCCGCTTGATCTCGCCGTTGCGCACGTACCAGATCTCGCCGTTGTCCCCGCGGAGCTTGGTCACACGCAGTCCGACCTCTATGACCTCGCCCGAGGCCACGCCCGCGTCGATCTTGTCGCCCACCCCGTACTGGTCTTCCATGATCATGAAGACGCCGGACAGGAAGTCGGTCACCAGGTTGCGGGCGCCGAAACCGATGGCCACACCGGCCACACCGGCACTCGCGAGCAGCGGGGCCAGATCGATTTTCAGCGCGGCCAGGACCATCAGAGCGGCCGTACCGAGGATCAGGAACGAAGCCACCGATCGCAGGACCGAGCCGATCGCCTCCGAACGCTGGCGCCGCCGCTCGGCATTGACCAGCAGCCCGCCGAGCGCCGTGCCCTCGACCGCCTCGGCGCTGGAGTTCATCCGGTTTATCAGCTTGGTCAGCGCCTTGCGGACCGCCGAGCGGATGACCGCCGCTATGACGACGATCAGCAGGATCCGCAGACCGATGCTCAGCCAGGTGGCCCAGTTCTGCTCGATGAAGCTGGCGGCCTCGGTGACGCTTGCCTGCGCCTCCTTGACCGAGGCGGGCGCGTCCGGGACTTCGGCTGCCGACGGCAGCAGAGCGGCGGGCCAGGGCACGACGGAAACCTCCAGGTATAGCGGTCTGCCCGCCGGGGTCCCCCCTGGACGGAGTCCGGGGTCGGGTGTGCGTGCAGAACAACCACACTAACGGGGCAATCCCTTCACCTTGGCGCCCTGTTCGAGGGAGAGACCAGACTCACCTGGGGATGAACTGACTGTGGTTGAAAACACCTCGGACCCGTTACGGGCTCGTGGTGGCGCTTCGACCAGCCGTAAGGAGAGACTGGAGAGCAGATCGTCCCGGCGCGAGCCACGCGCCGCCGGCGTACAAGGAGGCAGTCCGTGCCGCACGTCCTGGTCCTCAATGCGTCGTACGAGCCCCTCGGCGTCGTACCGCTCCGCCGCGCGCTCGTCCTCGTCCTGGAGAACAAGGCAGTCTCCCTGGAGGAATCCGGCGCCTATCTGCACAGCGCGACGAGGGTCGTCCCCGCTCCCAGCGTGGTTCGGCTCAAGCGCTTCGTGCGGGTCCCCTACCGGGGGCCCGTTCCACTCACCCGGCGCGCCCTGTTCGCGCGCGACGGCGGCCGCTGCATGTACTGCGGGGCCGTCGCCACCAGCGTCGACCACGTCATCCCGCGCAGCCGGGGCGGCCAGCACGCCTGGGACAACGTCGTCGCTGCGTGCCGCCGCTGCAACCACGTCAAGGCCGACCGGCACCTGCTGGAACTCGGCTGGCGCCTGCGCCACCAGCCGGCGCCTCCCTCGGGCCTGGCCTGGCGCATCATCGGCACGGGGCACCGGGATCCGCGGTGGATGCCGTACCTCCAGCCGTACGGGGCCGAGGACGCGCTGGAGCGCATCGGAGTCGCGGCGTCATAGGGCCCGGCCTCCCGGGGCTCCGCCTCGGACCCGCGCCTCAGGTTCTCCAACCCCGCCCGCGTTCGAGGCGCGAGGTCCGGGGCCGGCCCCCTCCCTGCAGCGGTGCCGCACCCGGACACGTGCGGGCCCCGGCGCCGACGCGGCCCCGCCCCGGCTACGGCGTGACCGCGTACGCCTCCGCCGACCAGAGGGAGCACCCGTAGCGCGTCGCGCGCCGGTCGCACGTGACCCGCAGGAAACGGGTGTCCGGGGCGTCCAGCCGGAAGGACTCGTGGCCGCCCCGGGAGGCCGTGACGGCCGCCGCCGACCGCCAGGTCACCCCGTCCGCGGAGGTCTCCACCCGGTACGCCGACGGGTACGCCTCCTGCCAGTGGAGCTCCAGCCGCCCGATCCGCGCCGGGGCGGGCAGCTGCGCCTGCCACCACGCGCCGTCCACCGCGGGTGAGGACCAGCGGGTGGTCGCCGAGCCGTCCACGGCCGCGGAGGCCGGGAAGGCGGGGGTCTCGTCCGCCGAGGAGCTCGCCCGCGCGGTGCGCAGCAGGTCCGGGCCGCCGGTACGGGGCACCGCCCGCACGGTCAGCGTGCGGGTCTCCCCGTCGAAGGTCACCGGGACCTGGTAGCTGCCCGGCGGGGTCGTCGCGGCGACGCTGACCTCCAGCGGGATGGAGGCCTGACCGCCGCGCGGCACCACCGCGACCTGCGGGAGGCGGACCTCGATGCCCGCCGGCGGCTGCGCCGACAGCGGGCCGCGGACCTCGCCGGGGCCCAGGGCGGACAGCTGAGCCGAGACCCGCTGCGGGGCGCCGCCGATCTCGGCGTCGGCCTTGCCCCCGTCCGCCAGCTCGAAGCGGGCCCGGGGGCCGTCCCCGAACCACGGGACCACCCGGTGCACCGCGGGCGCGGCCCCGGCCCAGGCCAGGCGCACCGCGTCCGCGCGCAGCCCCGCCGTGTCGACCTGGGTCCAGCCCGACGCCGCCGCGTCGGCGACCTTGCGCCAGCCTTCGCCCGGTACGTGGACCTCCACCACGGCGCCCCGCGCGCCCGCCGGGAACGGGTCCGTCATCACGGTCACCGCCGACACCGGTCGCGCGGAGTCCAGCCGCACCGTCCAGGCCTGCGCGTCCTTCGTCACCGTGCCGGTCGCGCGGGCGACACCGGTCCAGGCGTCCGCCTCCGCCGCCGCCTTCGCCAGGAAGGGGTCCAGGACGGCCTTGTCCACCTGGGCGGGTCCCGGCTCGGCCAGCGCCGTGCGTGCCTCGGCGAGGGCCCGGGAGGCCTGCCAGGCGGCCGCCCCGTCCCCGCGGGCCTGGGCCTGCAGGACGTCCACGGCCAGTTCGCCGGCCGCTCCGTAGCGCGACAGCCGCTCCAGCCAGGGGCCCGCCTCGTCCGACAGGGCGGTCAGCCGGGCGGGGGCCTCGCGCAGCACCGTGAACGCCTTGCGCAGCTCGGTCCCGGCCGCCGGATCACCCGCGGCCCGGGCCTTCCAGAACTGTTCGACCAACGGCTTCAGGTACGCCGACTCCTCCTGCTTGAGCCCGGACGACGCGGTGTTCCCGGCCAGCGCCGCCACCGCCTCGCGCTCCCGCGGGTCGGAGCCCGCGAGATCGCGCACCGCCGCCTGCCAGGACTCGCCGGCCCGGTAGCCGCGCGGGTTCCAGGCGAAGTCCGCCGCCGTGAAGAGCGGGATCCGCGACAGGATGGGCTGCTGCATCGCGTTGGCCAGCAGCGCCGCCGAGCCGCCCGCCACCGCGGGATCGCGGCCGGCGTACGGGCCGAGGAAGATGCGGCCCGGATCCCAGTCGTTGACGGGGTAGTTGTCCATGGTGATCAGGGGCTGCTGTCCCAGGGCGGAGCGCGCCCCGGCCAGTTCCCTGCCCGTGATCGTGCGCGGCACCACGCCCACGCCCGTCCAGGCCACCTGCACCCGGGCGTCCAACGCGCCCGCCAGGGCGGTCCGGTAGGTGGTGGCGCCCTCCTGGTAGTACTCGGTCGGCAGCAGCGACAGCGCGGGCGCGCCCGGATACCGGGCGGCCAGGTGCGCCGCCAGCTCGTTGGCGACCTCCGCGTGCGCCTTCGCGGCCGCCGCCGGCCCCTTCCCGTACCGCTCCCGGTCCGCCCGGCAGCCCCACTCGGTGTAGCTGACGTCCTGGAACTGCACCTGGAAGGCCTGGAAGCCGAGGTCCCACATCGCGTCCAGTTTGCGGGCGAGCGCCGCCCGGTCGGCCGCCGAGGACAGGCACATCGACTGCCCGGGGGTGACCGCCCAGGCCAGGACCACCCGGTTGGCGCGGGCCCGCTCGGCCAGGGCGCGGAACTCCTGCTGCCGCTCCTGCGGATAGTCCTCGCGCCAGCCCGTCGTGCGGTACGGGTCGTCGCCGGGCGCGATCAGCAGCCGGTTCTGCTTGGTGCGGCCCATGAAGTCCAGCTGGGCGAGGCGCTGTTCCCCGGTCCACGGCTGCCCGTAGAAGCCCTCGGTGATCCCGCGCACCGGAGCGGCCGGCCAGTCCCGCACCAGGACCCCGGGCACCTTCCCGCCGCCCGCCGCGATCAGCTGGCGCAGCGTCTGCGCCGCGTGGAAGAGCCCCTCCTCGCCGACGCCGGCCAGTGCGACAGTGTCCCGCCCGCCGGGCCGTCCCACGGCCAGCCGGTAGCCGCCGTTCGGCAGGTCCGTGGCCGCGGTCGCGCCCAGCGCCAGCAGGGCCTCCTGCGCGCCCGCGTCCTGGAGCCGTACGAGGGTGCCCCGGTCGGGCAGCGGTGCCCCGGGGGCCGGCTCGTGCACGGTCCGCACGCCCGCCTTGCGCAGGGCCTCGCGCACCACCTGGACGGCGTGCGGGTCGGCGTCGGCCGGAGCGACCAGCACGGCCTCCGTGCCCAGCGGCACCTCGCGCGCCGGATCGGCGGTCATCGACTGCGGCCGGGGCCACACGGCGGGCCCGTCGGCGGCCGTCCGGGGTGTGTCGGCGCCGGGGTCGAGCACGGGGCCGACGGTGCCGTTGGCGCCGACCGCGGCGGCGGCGCCGCCGCCGGCCGGTGCGCGGGTCGGCGTGTCCGGGGCGGAGGGCGCCGCGAGAGTACCCGGTGGCGCGGAGGCCACGGCTCCGCCCAGCAGCGACCCGATCACCGCCACGGCGGCGGCCGTCGCCCGCTTCCTGCCCCTGAGCTGCACAGAGCCTCCTCGTCCCGAGACGTCCCCCACTCGCACGAATGAGCCCGAGCCCACCACTCGTGCGGCTGGAGTGTCAATGCGGGCGGGTGATCTGCCCCGGATGTGCCAGGAATGCGGTCCCTCCGAGTGGGTATGGCTGCCGTGTTCCCCGGCGGCGTCCCGCCCTTCTGCACCACGCTTCTGACTCACCCTCATGCCCTCATGCCCGCACGCACGAAGGAGCGCCCGTTGATGGACGACCTGGCCCGGCTCGCTGCCCTGTACGGCATCGCCACCGCCTACCAGCCCGCCGCGAACGTCACCGTCCAGGTGCCGGAGACCACCGTCAGGGCCGTCCTAGGCCTGCTCGGAGTGGCCACGGACGACGCGGAGAGCATCCGGGTGTTCGCCGAGAGGGAGTCGCAGGAGGCGGCCGGGCGGCTCCTGCCGCCGACGGTGGTGCTCTGGCAGGGGGAGCCCGTGCCGCCGGAGCCCGCCGCCCTCCCTCCGGGCACCCGGGTCCGCGTGGTGGCCGAGGAGACGGGGGAGGAACTCGCGTGGGGCCCGGGACTGCCCCTGGGCGTCCACCGGCTCACCGCCCGGGCATCCGACGGGCGGACCACCGACGCCACCCTGGTCGTGGCCCCGGAGCGGGCGCCCGCCGCGCCCGAGCGGACCCACGGGCTGCTCGTCCAGCTCTACTCCCTGCTCTCCGAGCGTTCCTGGGGCATGGGCGACCTCGGCGACCTCGCGGAACTCGCCCGCTGGGCCGGCCGCACCCACGGCGCCGGTTTCATCCAGGTCAACCCGCTGCACGCGGCCGTGCCGGGCGCGCCGACCGACCCCTCCCCCTACCGGCCGTCCTCGCGACGCTTCCCGGACCCGGTGCATCTGCGGATCGAGGACGTCCCGGAGTACGCCGCCTGCCCCGACCGCGAGGCCCTCGCCGGACTCGCCGGCCAGGGCGCGGAGCTGCGCCGCCGGGTACTGGACAAGGGCGCGCTGATCGACCGGGACGCCGTCTGGGACCTCAAGCGGCAAGCCCTGGAGCTGCTGTACGCCGTCCCGCGCACACCCGAACGGGAGGCCGACTACCGGTCGTTCTGCGCCGAGCAGGGAGATCCGCTGGACGTGCACGCCGCCTGGTGCGCCGGGCACGCGGGGGAGGACCCGAAGGAGCGCGAAGACTTCCACCGCTGGCTGGTCTGGCTGACGGACGGCCAGCTCGCCGCCGCCCAGCGGGCCGCCCGGGAGGCGGGTATGGCGGTGGGCATCGTGCACGACCTCGCCGTCGGGGTGCACCCGAACGGCTCCGACGTCTCCGGGTCGCCCTGTTATGCCGGGCGCATCTCGGTCGGGGCGCCGCCCGACGCCTTCAACGCGCGCGGCCAGGACTGGGGGCTGCCGCCGTGGCGTCCGGACCGGCTGGCCGCCACCGCCTACGCCCCCTTCCGGTCGCTGCTGCGCGCGGTGTTCCGCTACGCCGGCGCGCTGCGCATCGACCACGTCATGGGGCTGTTCCGGCTCTGGTGGATCCCGGAGGGGACTTCGCCCGCCGAGGGCACCTACGTCGGCTACGACGGCGAGGCCATGCTGGCGATCCTGGTGCTGGAGGCCCACAGGGCCGGCGCCCTGGTCATCGGCGAGGACCTCGGGACGGTGGAGCCGCGGGTGCGTCGGGAGCTGGCCCGGCGCGGGGTGCTCGGTACCTCGGTGCTCTGGTTCGAGCGGGACTGGGCCGGCGGCGGGAGCCCGCTCGCACCGCGGGCCTGGCGGGCCGACTGTCTGGCCACCGTCACCACCCACGACCTGCCGCCCACGGCCGCCAAACTCGCCGGGAGCCATGTGGAACTGCGCGACCGGCTCGGCCTGCTGACCCGTCCGGCGGAGCAGGAGCGGGCCGAGGACGCCGCCGACACCGCCGAGTGGCTGGAGCTGCTGGACGGGCTGGGACTGGACACCAAGGGCGAGGAGGCCGCCGTACGGGCCCTGTACGGGTTCCTGCTGCGCACCCCCGCGCGGCTGGTGGGCGTCTGGCTGCCCGACGCGGTGGGGGACCGGCGGCCGCAGAACCTGCCGGGGACCTGGGATCAGTACCCCAATTGGCGGCTGCCGGTCGCCGACGCCGGCGGGCGTCCGCTGACGCTGGAGGAGCTGGTCGCCTCGCCCCGGGCGAACGCCCTGCTGAGCGCCGTGGGGGAGGGTGTGCGCCCTCGTACGGCACCCCCGGGCGCGCGCCCCGTTTAGGTGTTCGCTACGTTGGCACCGTGGACAAGAAGAACGCTCTGCGCGCCGGCGCCGTCACGGCCGGAACGACGCTGATGATGCTGCTGATGACGTCTCCCGCCCTCGCGGTGACCCGCGACGACGGTGACGACCCGGGCCCCGGCCTGAGCATCGGCGAGACGCTCGGCCTGTACGTGGCGCTGCCGATCGTGCTGTTCCTGGGCATCGCGGGCCTCGTGATGCTCCTCGACAAGTCGGACAGGCCGCAGAAGCGGGCCTGAGCCGGTCCGGCCCCGCGGGGTCGGGACTGCAGGACTTCCCGGGCGCCGGGGGTCAGCACCGCCGATTCGTATCGGCCGTGTGGTGACCCCCGGCGCCTTGTCGTGTCTTCAGACGCCGGCCAGTAGTTTGCGGAGCAGGCCGGTGAGTACGCCGACCTCTTCGTCGGTGAGCCCGTCGAGTGCGGCGCGCTGTACTTCCAGACCGGCGCTGACGGCCTCGTCGATGAGCGCGAGGCCGCGGTCGGTGATCGTCACCTGCAGCCCCCGCCGGTCGTGCGGATCGGGCTTGCGGCAGAGCAGCCCGGCCTTCTCCAGCTTGTCCAGCCGCCCGGTCATGCCGCCCGTGGTGAGCATGAGCGTGGCCGAGAGCTGGCGGGGCGAGAGCGTGTACGGGGCGCCCGAGCGGCGCAGGGTGGCGACGACGTCGAACTCCCCGCGCGAGATGCCGAAGCGCGCGTAGCGCTCCTCCATCGCGTCGCCCATGGCCTTGGCGATCCGGTAGATGCGTCCGAAGACGGCCATCGGGGCCGTGTCCAGATCGGGTCGCACGGCGAACCACTGGGCTGTGATCGCGTCGACTGCGTCCTTGTCCTCACTCATGGGGGCCAGTATCCGGCTTCCCTCAGATCGTTCGCAAGAAAGTTGCTTGACGCTAAGTAGCTTAGCGCTAAGCTACTTAGCAGCAATCGAATCGGGGGAGGGGTCGTCATGGTGGCGCGGTTCAGGGGGAAGACGGCGAAAGCCGGGGACGCGAAGGTCGCGGGGGAGCGGTCGCTGCTCCTCGGCATCGGTATCAGCGCGGTCGGGATCGGCATGTACATCCCGTTCTCGCTCGTCTTCTTCCACCACGTCACCGGCCTCTCCTTCACCCTCGTCGGCCTCGTCATGACGGTCACGGGGGTGGCCGGGCTGGCCTTCATGCCGCTGGCCGGCTCGGCCGTCGACCGGTTCGGCGCCAGGAAGGTCAACCTCGTGCTCTACGGGATACGGGCGCTCGGCTTCGCCCTCTATCCCTTCGCGAGCACCCTGCCCGCCTTCGCGGCCGTCGCCCTCGTCACCGCGCTCGCCGACCGTTCCTTCGGGGTCGTGCAGCAGTCCCTGATCGGGGAGGTGGCGCGGGGCGCCGCCCGCGACCGGCTCCAGGCGTCCACCCGGGCCCTGCAGAACGCCGGGATGGGGGCGGGCGCCCTGCTCGTCTCCGGAGTGCTGGCGCTGTGGGGGACCGGCGGATTCGCGTACACCGCCTGGGGCAACTCCCTCGCCTTCGTCCTCGCCGGACTGCTCGTCAGCCGGGTCCGCCCCGTCCGCCCGGCCGGCGGCCACGCGGCCACCGGCTCCGCGCCGCGGCCGGCCGCCGGGTACCGGATGGTCCTGCGCGACCGCCCCTTCCTCGGGCTCACCGCCGCCAACTTCCTCACCGCGCTGGGCTACTCCGCCCTCTCCGTCCTCTTCCCGCTCTACCTCTCCACCTGGCTGGCGGCCCCCGACTCCCTCACCGGAGCCGCCTTCACCGTCAACACCGCCCTGTGCGCCGGCATCGGCGTGCTCGTCGCGAGCCGGGTACGCCGCTCCGGCGCCCGCCGCACCCGCTCGGCCGCCCTCGGGGCCCTGCTCTTCGCCGCCGCCTTCGTCGGACAGATCGCGCTCGGCACGCTGCGCCCCGGCCGGACCGCGACACTGGTCGCCCTGCTGGTCATCGTCGTCGTCTACACCCTCGGCGAACTGGTCCACAGCCCCTCCGGCGGCGCCCTGTCGGTCTCCGCCGCCCCCGAGGCCGTCCGCGGCCGCTACCTGGCCACCTACCAGCTGTCCTACTCGCTGGCCGGCGCGCTCGCCCCCTCCCTCTTCACCGCCCTGCTCGCCGTCGACGGCCGCCTGCCCTGGGCCGTCCTGACCGCCGCCGCCCTCGGCGCCTCCCTGGCGCTGCTCCGGCTGGAGCGGCACCTGCCGGCCGAGGCCGTGCACGCCGAGCCGCCGGCCCCCGCCGCGTCCCCGGGCCCGCCCGCCCCGGTGCCGGCGCCGGCCGCCGCCTGAACCCGGCCCCGCCCGCCCCTATCCACTTCCTCACCCGTTCGAGGAGCCACCCGCCGTGAAGCGTTTCGCCACCGTCGCCCTGACCGCCCTCGCACCCGTCTCCTGGGGCTCGACCTACGCCGTGGCCACCGAGCTGCTGCCGCCCGACCGGCCGCTGTTCACCGGGGTCATGCGGGCCCTGCCCGCCGGGCTGCTGCTGACCGCCCTGGCCCGCACCCTCCCGAAGGGCGCGTGGTGGTGGAAGTCCGCCGTCCTCGGCACCCTCAACATCGGCGCCTTCTTCCCGCTGCTGTTCCTCTCCGCCTACCGGCTGCCCGGCGGCGTCGCCGCCGTCCTGGGCGCCGCCGGTCCGCTGTTCGTCGTGGGACTCGCCGCGCTCGTCCTCGGGGAGCGGGCGAGCCTGCGCACCGTGCTGGCCGCCGTCGTGGGGGCGCTCGGCGTGAGCATGGTCGTTCTCACCGCCGAGGCCCGGCTCGACCTGGTCGGCGTCGTCGCCGGTGTGATCTCCTCCGCCTCCATGGGCGCCGGCACCGTGATGACCAAGCGCTGGGGCTGCCCCGAAGGCGTCGGCCCGCTCGCCATGACCGGCTGGCAGCTCACCGCGGGCGGGCTGTTCATCATCCCGGTCGCCGCCCTCGTCGAGGGCGCCCCGCCCGCACTCGACGGCAAGGCCCTCCTCGGCTACGGCTACATGATGCTGATCAACACCGGCATCGCCTACTGGCTCTGGTTCCGCGGCATCGGACGGCTCACCGCCACCTCCGTGACGCTGCTCGGCCCACTCTCCCCGCTCACCGCCGCCGTCATCGGGTGGGCCGCCCTCGGACAGGCGCTGTCACCCGTCCAGCTCGTGGGTATGGCGATCGCCTTCGGGGCCACCGTCGCCGGTCAGCTGGCCGCTGCCCGTCCCCGGCAACCGTTCAGTTCTGCTGAACAGATCGATCAGAACATTTCGATGGACCTGACCGATGGGCGGGTGCGACGGTAGTCCGACGACAGACCGACCGACCCCGAGGGGGAGACACACAGTGGCCGTCATGGACCGCGTCCGTACCGTTTCGCACGCCGAGCCCGGCAGTACGGGGAGGAAGGGCGCCGCCGGGCTCGGCGTCCTCCTCGCGCTGCTCGCGACGGTCGTCTGGTCCGGCAGCTTCGTCGCCACCCGGGGCATGGCCGAGACCGTCCCGCCCGTCCAGGCGGTCTTCTGGCGCTGGATCATCGCCCTGATCGCCGTCGCCCCCTTCGCCGCCCGCCAAGCCTGGCGGCAGCGGGCCCTGATCCGGCGGCACTTCGGCTTCATCGCCCTCGCCTCGCTGTTCGGCGTCGCCCTCTACAACACGCTCGTGCACCAGGCCGGACTGACCACGTCCGCCTCCAACATGGGCATGATCATGGCCGCCTCGCCGGTCATCATGGCGCTCTACGCCCGCCTCGGCGGCGAACGGCTCGGCGCCCGCCGGACCTTCGGGATGCTGCTCGCCGCCCTCGGCGTGCTGCTGCTCGTCGGGGACGGCTCGATCGGCTTCGACTTCGGCGCCGGCGACCTGTGGATGTTCGCCGCAGCCCTGTCCTTCGCCACGTACAGCGCCCTGCTGCGGCGCAAGCCCGCCGAACTCGGCGGACTGGCCTTCCTGATCACCACCTTCGTGCTCGGCGCGCTGATGCTGGCACCCGTCTACGCCGTCTCCGTATCCGTCCAGGGCGGGTTCGAGGTCACCGCCGGGACCCTCGGACCGCTGCTGTACGTCGGCGTGTTCTCCTCGGCCGTCGCCTTCTTCGCCTGGAACAAGGCGATCGCGGTCATCGGGGCCGCCCGCGCGGGAATCGTCTATTACCTCCAGCCCGTGTGCGTGGCGGGCCTCGGCTTCCTGCTGCTGGGCGAGCGGACCGGCCCGGCGCAACTGCTCTGCATGGCGCTGATCCTCGGCGGAGTCGGGCTGGGAAGTGCCCGGCGGTAGGTTCGGGCCCATGACCGAGTGGGACATCAAGAAGCTGCGGATCCTGCGGACCCTCGCGGAACAGGGAACCGTGACCGCGACGGCCGAGGCGCTGCACATGACGCCCTCGGCCGTCTCGCAGCAGCTGACGAACCTCGCCCGGCAGCTGGGTGTGGCACTGCTGGAGGCGCAGGGCCGGCGGGTGCGCCTCACCGACGCGGCCCACCTCGTCCTGCGGCACGCGGAGGCGGTGTTCGCGCAGCTGGAGCGGGCCGACGCCGAGCTGGCCGGATACCTCGCCGGGGACGCGGGGGAGGTACGGGTCGGCGCCTTCTCCACGGCCGTCCCGGCGCTCGTGGTCCCCGCGGTGGCGGCGCTGCGCACGACCCATCCGGGCGTGGAGGTCCGGGTCCGGGAGACGGAGGCCGCCGAGTCGTACGAGCTCCTGTCGGCCGGGGGCGTGGACCTGGCCCTGTCCCTGGCGGCCCACGCACCGACCGCGCGCGATCCCCGGTTCACCCGGGTGACGCTGCTGGAGGACCCGCTGGACGTGGCGCTCCCGCCGGACCACCCGCTGGCGGCCGCGGTGGACCTCCGGCTGGCGGACCTGTCCCGCGACCCGTGGATCTACGGAGGCAGCGGGCCCTGGTCGGAGATCGCCCGAGGCGCGTGCGAGGCGGCGGGCTTTGTCCCGGAACAGGCGCACTCGGCATCCGGCTGGACCGCCATCCTGGCCATGGTCGAGGCGGGGATGGGCGTGGCCCTGGTTCCCCGGATGGTGTCGAGCCGGGCCTCGGGCGTGGCCGTGCGGCTCCTGGGCCACGACCGGCCGACGCGGCACGTGATCGCGGCGGTCCGGCGGGGCGCCGAGTCCGCGCCCGCGCTGGCCCACGTCCTGGCGGCGCTGCGAACCGTCGCCGCCGGACGCTGACCGCGGGCTGCGGGGGTGCGGGCCGCCGCCGCGCGGAGCCGTCTCCCGGCCCTGGAAAATCCAGCCCCGCCGGCGTTTGAGCGCGGGGGTTCGGGGGCGGAGCCCCCGCAGCCCTGCCGCACCCGCGGGAGACGTTACTCCGGCGGGTGCGGGCAGAGCCCGGGTGCCGTCAGACCCGAGCGGCAGCGGAAGCGGCGGCGTCGGCCGCCTGGGCCTTCAGCGCGCGCTCGACGCCCGCACGGGACTCCGAGACCAACCGTCGCAGGGCCGCGTTCGGCTCGGCCGAGGCCAGCCACGCGTCCGTCGCGTCCAGCGTCTCCTGCGAGACCTGGAGGGACGGGTAGAGCCCCACCGCGATCTGCTGGGCGATCTCGTGGCTGCGGCTGTCCCAGACCTCCTTGACCGCGGCGAAGTACCGCGCGGTGTACGGGGCCAGCAGCTCGCGCTGGTCGGTCTGGACGAAGCCGCCGATCACCGCCTCCTGCACCGCGTTCGGCAGGTCGCCGGACTCCACCACCGAGGCCCACGCCCCGGCCTTGGCCTCCGCCGTCGGGCGCGCCGCGCGGGCGGTCGCCGCGTGGCGCTCGCCGGCCGCCGTGGCGTCCCGCTCCAGCTCCGCCGCGATGGCCGGCTCGTCGGCGACACCCGTGGCGGCGAGCCGCTCCAGGAACGCCCAGCGCAGCTCGGTGTCCACGGCCAGGCCCTCGATCTCCGCAGAGCCGTCCAGCAGCGCCGACAGGTACGTCAGCTGCCCCTCGGTGCGGGCCGTGGCCGCGAACGCCCGCGCCCACGCGAGCTGGTGGTCGCTCGCCGGCTTCGCCCCGCGCAGGTGCTCCAGGGTGGCCTGGGTCCAGGCCGCCAGGCCCTCCTCCCGCCACGCCGGGTCGGCGTACAGGTCGAGGGCCAGCTTCACCTGCCGGTGCAGCGACTGGACGACGCCGATGTCGGACTCCTTGCCGATGCCCGAGAGGACCAGCGCGAGGTAGTCACGGGTGGCGAGCTCGCCGTCACGCGTCATGTCCCAGGCCGAGGCCCAGCACAGGGCGCGCGGCATGGACTCCGTGAAGTCGCCGATGTGCGCCGTGACCGTGGCGAGGGACTCCTCGTCCAGGCGGACCTTCGCGTAGGACAGGTCGTCGTCGTTCAGCAGGACCACCGCCGGGCGGGTGCGGCCCACGAGCTCTGGCACCGTGGTCAGCGCGCCGTCGATGTCCAGCTCGATCCGGTCGGTGCGCACGAGGGCGCCGTCCTGGAGCTCGTAGAGGCCGACCGCGATCCGGTGCGGGCGCAGGGTGGACTCGCCCTTGGCGCCGGCGGGCAGCGCGGGCGCCTCCTGGCGGATGCCGAAGGCGGTGATCAGGCCGTCCGCCCCGGTGGTGATCTCGGGGCGCAGGACGTTGATGCCGGCCGTTTCCAGCCACGCCTTCGACCAGGCGGTCAGATCGCGGCCCGAGGTCTCCTCCAGGGCGCCCAGCAGGTCGGACAGGCGCGTGTTGCCGAAGGCGTGCGCCTTGAAGTACGCCTGTACGCCCTTGAAGAAGGCGTCCATGCCGACGTAGGCGACGAGCTGCTTGAGCACCGAGGCGCCCTTGGCGTACGTGATGCCGTCGAAGTTGACCATGACGTCGTCGAGGTCACGGATGTCCGCCATGATCGGGTGCGTGGAGGGCAGCTGGTCCTGCCGGTAAGCCCACGTCTTCATGGAGTTGGCGAAGGTGGTCCAGGCGTGCGGCCACTTCGAGCCCTCCACGTACGCCTGGCAGGCGATCGACGTGTACGTCGCGAAGGACTCGTTCAGCCAGAGGTCGTTCCACCACTCCATGGTGACCAGGTCGCCGAACCACATGTGCGCGAGCTCGTGGAGGATCGTCTCCGCGCGCGCCTCGTACGCCGCATCCGTCACCTTCGAGCGGAAGACGTACTGGTCGCGGATGGTGACCGCGCCCGCGTTCTCCATGGCGCCCGCGTTGAACTCCGGAACGAAGAGCTGGTCGTACTTGGCGAAGGGGTAGTCGTAGGCGAACTTCTCCTGGAACCAGTCGAAGCCCTGACGGGTCACGTCGAAGATCGCGTCCGCGTCGAGGAACTCGGCGAGCGAGGGCCGGCAGTAGATGCCGAGCGGCACGGACTGGCCGCCCGGGCCCTCGTACGAGCTGTGCACCGCGTGGTACGGGCCGACGATCAGCGCCGTGATGTACGAGGAGATCCGCGGGGTCGGCTCGAAGGACCACACGCGGTCCTTCGGCTCCGGCGTCGGCGAGTTCGAGATGACCGTCCAGCCCTCGGGGGCCGTCACGGTGAACTGGAACGTGGCCTTCAGGTCGGGCTGCTCGAAGCTGGCGAAAACCCGCCGCGCGTCCGGCACCTCGAACTGGGTGTAGAGATAAGCCTGCTGGTCCACCGGGTCCACGAAGCGGTGGAGGCCCTCACCGGTGTTGGTGTACGCGCAGTCCGCGACGACCCGGAGCTCGTTGGCCCCGGCCGCCAGGCCGGTCAGGGCGATCCGGGAGTCCCGGAAGACCGCGGCGACGTCCAGGGACGTGCCGTTGAGGACGACCTCGTGCACCGCCGGGGCGACGAGGTCGATGAAGGTCTCGGCCCCGGCCTCGGCCGACTGGAAGCGCACGGTGGTCACGGACGGGTAGGTCCCACCCTCCTGCGCACCGCTGAGATCGAGCTCGACCTCGTAGGAGTCGACGGTGAGCAGCTTGGCCCGCTGCTGAGCCTCTTCACGGGTGAGATTCGTGCCTGGCACGCGGTCATCTCCTTTGATGGTGACGTTGCCCGGCCATCTTTCCACGGGGGGAGGGCCACCGCCCCGGAGTAATCCACGGGCGAACGCGACGTCGGAATTCCGCCGGACGGCGAGGGGCGGCGGCGGCACGCTGGTGGGCATGAGCAGCAGGTACTGGGCCAGGCCCATCGAGGGAGCGGCGCTCGCGGAGCTCCGCGTACGAGACGACGCGGGACGCGAGTGCGTCCCTCACACCGACAAGGAAGGCGGCGCTCCGCTGAGGTGCTGCCTGCGCCCCAGCGCGGCGGGCGAGGCGATCGCGCTCGTCTCGTACGCACCGCTGCGGCGCTGGGCCGCCGCGACCGGCGCGCAACCCGGTGCGTACGACGAGCAGGGGCCCGTCTTCATCCACGCCGGGGACTGCGGCGGGCCGTCAGGGGGCGGCGGATACCCCTTCGCCCGGCCGGGCGTGCAGCGCACCGCCCGACGCTACAGCGCCCGCGGGCACATCCTCGGCGGGCGGGTGCTCACCCTCGGGGAGGAACCCGGCGCGGTGATCGGGCAGGCTCTCGACGAGGCCTTCGCCGATCCGGAGGCCGCCCTCGTGCACGTCAGGGCCGCCGAGTTCGGCTGCTTCCTCTTCGAGGTGCGCAGGGCGTGACACCGTGGAGGTGACACGGAGAAGGGGAGGGAGCCCGCGCGGGCTTCCTCCCCTTCGTCGTCGCGCCGGCGTCAGCCGCGCAGCTCCTCGGCGACGAGCTCCGCGATCTGGACCGCGTTCAGCGCCGCGCCCTTGCGGAGGTTGTCGTTCGACAGGAACAGCGCCAGGCCGTTCTCGACCGTCTCGTCGGCGCGGACGCGGCCCACGTACGAGGCGTCCTTGCCGGCGGCCTGGAGCGGGGTCGGGATCTCCGACAGCTCCACACCCGGGGCGTCCTTCAGGAGCTCGTAGGCGCGCTCGACGCTGATCGGGCGGTCGAAGCGGGCGTTGATCTGGAGGGAGTGGCCGGAGAAGACCGGCACGCGCACGCAGGTGCCCGAGACCTTGAGCTCCGGGATCTCCAGGATCTTGCGGGACTCGTTGCGGAGCTTCTGCTCCTCGTCGGTCTCGAAGGAGCCGTCGTCGACGATCGAGCCCGCGAGAGGCACCACGTTGAAGGCGATGGGGCGCTTGTAGACGGCCGGCTCCGGGAAGTCCACCGCGCCGCCGTCGAAGGTCAGCTGGTCGGCGGCCTCGGAGACCGCGCAGGCCTGGGTGCGCAGCTCGGCGACGCCGGCCAGGCCCGAGCCGGAGACGGCCTGGTAGGTGGTGGCGATCAGCGCGGACAGGCCGGCCTCGTCGTGCAGCGGGCGCAGTACCGGCATCGCGGCCATGGTGGTGCAGTTCGGATTCGCGATGATGCCCTTGGGGCGGTTCCTGACCGCGTGCGGGTTGACCTCGGAGACCACGAGGGGGACCTCGGGGTCCTTGCGCCAGGCGGAGGAGTTGTCGATCACGACGGCGCCCTGCGAGGCGACCTTCTCGGCGAGGGCCCTGGAGGTGGCGCCGCCCGCCGAGAAGAGGACGATGTCCAGGCCCGAGTAGTCGGCCGCGGACGCGTCCTCGATGGTGATCTCCCGGCCCTCCCACTCCAGGGTGGAGCCCGCGGAACGGGCCGAGGCGAACAGCCGCAGCTCGTCCACCGGGAACTTCCGCTCGGCGAGGATGCCGCGCATGACTCCGCCGACCTGTCCGGTGGCTCCGACGATTCCGACCCTCACGGTGACTCCTTTTGGTACGTACGACGCGGGCGCGCGTGAAGCCATCATGCGTTCGACCCCACAAGCCTTGTCCAATCCATTGTCCGAGGAACGGACGGTGTCCTGAATGCGAACCGGTGTGACGAGTCCGCGGCGGGCGCGTCGCAGGGCCCTTGAATAGCTGTTTTCCCAGGTCGGAGCCGGTTGGCGTCCGTTCTGCCATGACCGGAATCCGGACATGTCGGACCACGGGCCGGACACTCCCACTCGCAAGATCCACCGTGCGCGCCCTCCGCGACCGCCGCCGGGGGAGGCCCGAGGGGAGGCGGCCCGAGGGGAGGCGGCCCGAGGGGAGAAGCGCCGGGGGAAAGCCCGAGGGGGCGGTGCTCGTCAGAGCGCCGCCCCCTCGGTTTCCTGCCGCAGGGTGCTACGGGAGGACCTTCTCGATCTGCACGCTGCCGGTGCCCGCGGCGGTGCCGCGGGCGTTGAGCAGCTGGACCTGGCCGAAGAACTGCCGGCCCTCGGGGGCCGCGCTCGTGACCAGGACGTTCGCCGAGACCTGCGCGGAGGCGCCGGTGGCGAGGTTCACCGCGGCGGCCTCGTCGACCTGGACGGAGCCCAGGGCGGCCGAGAAGAACACGTCGCGGTAGTCGTACGTGGTGGAGCCGGACGGGACCGCGTAGCCGATCACCTTGACGGTGTAGGTGCCCGCGGCCGGGTTCACCAGGCTCACGGCCTCCTCGGAGTCGCCGTCGGCGGCGGATCCGACCTTGACACCGTCCTTGTAGACCTCGAGGTCGAGGTCGGCGGCGGTGTCGGAGACCTTGCCGATGGCGACGTCGAGGCGGGAGGTGCCCGCGGCGACCGTGACCTCGGTCGTGTGGGTCTCACCGTTCGCGATGGTCGGCTTGGCGACCTTCGCGGAACCGAGCGGACCGCCCTGGAGCTTGCCGCCGGTGATGGCTGCGGCGTCGTTCTTGACGCTCCACTGGACCGGCGCCGGGGTGCCCTGCTTCACCTCGGGCAGGACCTTGACCGCGGGGTCGAAGACCGCGCCGAGCACGGAGACGTCCAGCTGGAACGGGTTGTCGAGCAGCGGCGACGTACGGCGCGACTCGACCTCGATCTCCCAGACGCCCGGCGTCGGCTCGGGGTACGAGCGCACGTCGGGGCGGCAGGTGTTCGCCGGGTTGTCGTAGTTCGGGTAGCAGTTGACCGTGGACGTCGGGTCGACCGGCGTGCCGTACGGGTGGATCGCGATGAAGCGCGTCTGGCTGCCCGCCGCGAGACCGCCGAGGGCGACCTCGAGGGTCTTGGCGCCCGCCGGGACGGTCACGAAGTACGACTTGTGGCTGTTGCGCTGCACGGAGGACTTCTCCGACAGGGCGAAGGCGGGCTTGGCCAGGGGGGCCGCCGCGACCACGGTCGTCAGGATCTGCTTGTCGATGCCCTCGGTGGTCTCGTCGTCCAGCTGCAGGATGCCGCTGTGGACGCCGGCCGTCTTCGCGTTGGCCTCGACCTTGATGGTGACGGGCTTGTTCAGCGGCAGGGTGACGTAGTCGTAGCCGCCGACGACCTTGAAGGTGCCGTCGTCGTTGCGCCAGCTCAGGTCGTGCCGGGTGCCGTACTTGACGCCCGTGGTGCGGGTGACGACGACGTTGTAGACCTTCTTCTGGCCGACCTTGAGGCCGCCCTCGCGGTCGTACAGGCCGGCGCCGAAGCCCGGGGTCTTCAGGAACTGGTCGATCGCGGTGTCGACCGGCGCCTTGACGGAGAACTCGTTGGCCTTCGCGTCACCGCGAATGGACTCCCATGCGCCGAGGACGTCGATCAGACCCGAACCCTGGGCGTGCGCCGGGACGTTGTCGATCTTCTTCGCCGAGCTGGTGAGCGCGACCCGCAGGGCGGCCGGGGTCAGCTTGATGTTCTGCTGCTTCGCGGCCGAGATCAGCAGGGCGCTGGCGCCCGCCGCCTGCGGCGAGGACATCGAGGTGCCCTGGAGCATGCCGTAACCGGCCGGCAGGGTGTAGCCGGCCTCCTTCACCGGGGCGCCGGGCAGCCAGGTCTGGATGGTGTTGATGGAGGCGCCGGGGGCGGTGATGGTCGGCGTGAAGCCGCCGTCCTCACGCGGACCGCGCGAGGAGAAGGGGAACATGTTGTACTTCGTGGCCACGCCGGAGCCGTAGTTGGCGGCCCAGGTCTCCTTGGAGACCGACGCGCCCACGGAGATGACCTTGTCCGCGAGGGCGGGGTCGCCGATGGTGTTGACGCCCGGGCCCGAGTTGCCGGCCGAGATGACCAGCTGGACGCCGTAGGTGTCGATGAGGTTCTTGTAGAGCTCGGCGCGCGCGTTGTTGCCGTCGTTCAGCGCCGGGAGACCGCCGATGGACATGTTGACGATGTCCACGCCGCGGTTGACGACGAGGTCGATCATGCCCTCGGTCAGCGCGATGTTGGTGCAGCCGCCGGACCAGGAGCAGGCGCGCGAGGAGACGAGCTTGGCGCCGGGCGCCTCGCCGTTCATCTTGCCGCCGAACAGGCTGTTGGCGGCGGTGATGCCGGCGACGTGGGTGCCGTGCTCGGACTCGATGATGCCGACGTTGACGAAGTCGGCCTTCTTGCCGACCCAGTCACCGCCCAGCGGGTCCATCGGGACGTCCTTGCGGATCTCGATCACGAACGGGATGCGCTCGGCGACCTCGGTCGCCGGGTTGTCCGTGCCGAAGTAGCCGATCTGGTAGCCGTCCTTGTACGGCTTCATCGGCTCGTTGTTCGTGAAGTCGCCGTCCTGGTCGGTGTCGACCCGGACCGTGCCGGCGGCCACGTCGTAGAGCAGGCCGAACCGGTCGCTGGTGTCGCCGTCCCGGTTGACGTCGCCCTGCATGTCACCGGTGGCGGTGATCGACTCGCTGAACCGGCTCCACTGGAAGTTGCCCTCCGGGGCCTTCCAGCTCTGGCCGCCCGCGGTGAAGGCGCCGCCGGTGGAGGTGACCGGGGTGATCTGGGCGCGCCAGGTGGCGTCGCCGTCGGCGATCGGGTCGGTCGCCGTCACCCAGTCGACGATCTTGCGCTCGCCGGTGGTGGTCTTCTGCAGGGCCGGGTGGCCGAGGTCGACACCCGAGTCCATGATGCCGATGGTCACGCCGCGGCCGTCGGCCTGCGGGTTCTGCTCGACGAAGTCCACCGCGCCGGTCTCGAAGGACGGGTTGTACGGGTTCTTCGCCGGGGTGTTCGCGTCCGGTGCCGCGTAGGTCTCGGCGGCGGTCTTCTTGGCCGCGCCGGTCTCCCGGCCCGCGTCGGGGCGCGGGTTCGGCAGCTGGATCTCGTGCCGCAGGTCGATGCCGTGCACGGAGGACAGCTTGGCGGCGGCCTTCAGGGCCGCCTCGGCCTTGGCGGTGGGCAGGTTGGCGCGCACGTAACCGAGGTTGTCGTACGTCTGGCCCACCGAAGCGCCCTGGACGGCGCCCAGCTGGTCCGCCACCTGCTTGGTCTGGCCGGGGGCGGTCGCGACCATGACGGTGACGTTGGCGTCACCCTTGGCCTTGGCCTGCTGAAGCAGCTCGGCGTCAGCCGAACCGAGCTTCTGGTCGGCGGACTTGACCGCCGGGTTGGTGCCCGGGCCGTCGGCGGCGGTCGCCGCGAAGACGGGAGCGGCGCCGGTGGCCGCGAGTGCGGCGACCAGACCGGCCGCTGCCGCGACGCGCGCGACGCGTCTGGCCCCGGGTATCGAGCTGGGGGATTCGAGGGTCATCAGCATCCCTGGTAAGTGAAAGAAACGGTCCGCATTTCGGTGCCGGATGACCGGTCAGCCTGTCGTAAGTGACAGCTGTTTGGGAACGGTTGTCATTGACCGAGACCTGCCATGGCGGACACTCGCCAGCGCGAGGTATGCGCCAGCGAGGCCGTACCGGGGCACAGTGGTGTGAACCGCAGGGGCTACTGAGTGGCTTTATCGACTTGGCGGCCATGCGCCGGCACCGGGACGCGGTCGCGCCCCGGTGCGGGTGTGACAGATTTCGCGCGTTCAGCGCTCGCGCGTGCGCGCGTAATGACGCGAGGCCTTCGCCCGGTTTCCGCAGGCGGCCATCGAACACCAGCGCCGGGTGCCGTTGCGCGAGATGTCGTGGAAGTGCAGGACGCACGCCTCGGAGGCGCACTTGCGGATCCGGTCGGGCGCCGAGTCCAGCAGCTCCAGGTAGTTGCGGGCGGCCGTCCAGGCCGGACCCCAGGTCGCGTCGTCGAACTCGGCCCGCTCGCCCGGGCCTTCGGCGGTCAGGGTGGGCCGGATCCGTCCGTGTTCCAGCACCGCGTCGACCAGGGCCCGCGCGCTCTCGTCCGCCGGGTCCGCCACCGCGCGGGCCAGGGCCTCGCGGGCGGTCAACAGGTGGACCAGGGTCGGGGCGTCCGCGCGAAAGCGGCCGGCCAGGCCGGCGCTCTCCAGCCAGAGCGCGAGTCCCTCGACCCGGGTCAGTCCGAAGGCTCCGGCGAAGAGGTCGGTGAGCTCGCCCTCCAACATCCACCGCGTGTTCAGCAGGTCGAGGGCGACCGGCTCCCCGGTCAAGGGCCGTGGGTCCACCGTCGTCATCGCTCCGGCCCTTCTCGTGCTGCTGCTAACCCCTCAAGAGTACGTGGCCGGTTGACGACCTTCGCTCTAACCTTTAATCTCGATTTGAAAGGTTAGAAAAATCCTCTGGGGAAGGTACCGCCATGACGACTGCCATCAGCTCGCTCCGCACCGGCCACGTGGGTCTGAACATCACCGACCTGGACCGCTCCCTCGCCTTCTACCGGGACGCCCTGGGCTTCCGGCTGCTGGGGGAGGGCAAGGAGGAGGGGCGCCGCTACGCCTTCCTCGGCCAGGACGGCGAGCTCGTCCTCACCCTGTGGCAGCAGGCCGCCGACGCGTTCTCCCCGGCCGTGGCCGGGCTGCACCACCTGGCGTTCTCGGCCGGCACCGTCGAGGAGATACGGGAGTACGAGGCGCGGCTGCGCGACCTGGGCGTCGAGTTCGCGTACGAGGGCGTCGTCGCCCACGGCGAGGGGGCGGCGTCCGGCGGCATCTTCTTCCACGACCCGGACGGGACCCGCCTGGAGATCTCCGTGCCGACCGGCGTCGAGGGCGCTCCCGCCCCCACCACATCCGCACCGACCTGCGGCTTCTTCTAATGTCGGGGGCTCTCGTGACCGGGGCGTACCACCGGGGGCCGCTGGCCGTGCAGGAGCGGGTCGGCGTGCGCGAGCTCGCCGAGCACGTCGGCCGCTCGATCGGCACCGGCATCCGGGACGTCGCCGCGGCCTTCCTCGGGCTCCAGCCGCACCTGGTCGTCGGGGCGACCGACGGCGCCGGGCGGATGTGGGCCTCGCTGCTCACCGGCGCGCCCGGTTTCGTACGGGCGACCGGGCCCGACCGGATCGCGGTCGCCGGCGGACTACCCGCGGGCGATCCGCTCGCCGAGGCGCTGGCCACGGCCGGGACCCGGGTCGGGACCATCGCGCTCGACCCGCGCACCCGGCGCCGGATGCGGCTGAACGGAACCCTCGCGGTGACGCCCGGGGGCTTCGCCGTCGAGGCCGAGCAGGTCTTCGCCAACTGCCCGAAGTACCTGCAGATGCGGCAGCCGCTGGAGCGGGCCGCGCAAGGGCCGGGCGCCGTGCGGCGCGGGGAGGCGCTCACCCCCGGCCAGGAGCGGGCCGTTCGCGGCGCCGACACCTTCTTCGTCGCCACCACGGCGGAGGCGGACGGGGCCGACGCCAGTCACCGGGGCGGGCTGCCGGGCTTCGTGGAGGTGCTCTCGCCGACCGAGCTGGCCTGGCCCGACTTCGCGGGCAACGCCATGTTCCTGACCCTGGGGAACCTGGCGGCCGATCCGCGGGCCGGACTGCTCTTCCCGGACTGGGAGAGCGGGGCGCTCCTCCAGCTCAGCGGCCGGGCCCGGACGGAGTTCGGGGCCGACGGGAGCCGGCGCACCCGCTTCCGGGTGGAGTCGGTGGTGGAGAGCGTGCACCCGGGGCGGTTGCTGTGGAGCACCCCGGAGTACTCCCCTCACCTGGGCAGCACCACCAGATAGGCGGCTGGCTCGCGGTCGCCGGACGCGGTCAGCGCGGTCCGGACGACCGCTGCCTGCTGCTCGGGCCAGTCGCGGAGCTTGCGCGGGGTGATGTGGATGACGGTCACCCCGAGCCGCTCCAGCGTCTCGCGCTTGCGCACGCACTCGGACCACTGCTCGTCCTCCCCCTGGCGCGGGGCGCGGGTGTCGATCTCGACGGCCACCGCATGCTCGGGCCAGTACGCGTCGACCCCGCCGAGGTGCGGGCCGCCGGGCAGCCTCAGGTCCACGTTCCAGACCGGGTCGGGGAGCTCGTAGCCGCGCACGAGGTGGTACAGCCGGTCCTCGGCGATCGCCCGGCCCTCCGCGAGGAGCGATTCGACCGCGTCGACGACGTGCGGCCGGTTCAGCAGCCGGGCCACCGTCAGCTCCCGCACCACGGCCGAGGGTTCGCAGTGTCCGCCGCGCACGGCCTCGCTCAGCAGGCGGCGTACGGTGCCGGCGTCGGAGAGCTGGGCCACCGCGTCGGCGACGGCCCGCGCGACGGGCGCCACCGGCAGGCCGGTCACCTCGTGGGACCGCGGCGGCGTGTGCGCGCGCACGATCCGCACGTCCCCGGTGGACCGCAGCCGCCGGGTGCCGGGCACCAGTACGTCGATGTGCGAGAGGGCGAGCAGCGCGGGTGCGGAGCCGAACCGGTACAGGGCGAGCGCCGCCAGCCCGGTGATCATGGCCTCGCCCGCGCCGCGGCGTCCCGCGTACAGCAGCGCGGCGTGCAGCCGCTCCTCACTGGTCGCCGGCCCGGAGTGGAGCAGGAACACCCCGGGCAGGATCTGCTGCCAGGGCCGCCCGGCGGCGTCGGAGGCGGTGACGCCGTGCTCGCGCAGCTGGGCGAGGGTCAGCACGCGGGGGCGGTTGGCGGTGAGGTGCGTGAGGGGGAGGGGTGCGTTCTGGTTCATGACGCGGTGATTCCCTCAGGCCATGGCCTCGCTAACCCCTGTTACACGCCCGTCGACAAATCCGGACAAGCCGGGGCTAAAGTACGGGCGTTCGACTGCCGATGGGGGGCGCGGGCGCGGCTGCGGGATGCCGCTGCGCGGAGCAGTCCCCGCCCCGCCCTTTCTCCATCCCCCCAGACTCCGTCCGGGGGGACCCCCAGCCGGGCTCTGCCCGGACCCGGTCCTCAAACGCCGGACGGGCTGGAAAATCCAGCCCCGCCGGCGTTCGAGGCGCGGGGTCTGGGGGCGGAGCCCCCAGAAAGCCGAGCCGCAGGCTAGGTCCTGCCAGGCCGCGCGGGCCCGCGGAGATCGCCCGGACAGGACCTATCTGCCGGCCGTCGCGTCACACCGCTGCGCGGCGAGGGCCCGGGCCAGGTCGTCGCGTGACTCCAGCACCAGGCGGCGCAGGGCCGGCGGAGCCGAAGCGTGGGCCGACAGCCAGGCGTCGGTGGCCTCCAGCGTGGCCGAGTCGCCCTGCAGCGACGGGTACAGCCCCTTCACCACGTCCATCGCGATCTGGATCGACCGGTCCGCCCACACCCGCTCGATCACCTCGAAGTAGCGCCCCGCGTAGGCGGCCAGCAGGCCACGCTGCGAAGACTGCTGCATGCCCGCGATCGTCGCCTCCACCAGCGCGTTGGACAGGGCGTCCGACTCGACGACCGCCGTCCACGCCTGGTCCTTCACGGCCTGCGACGGCCGCGCCGCCAGGCACCGGACCTGGTGCCGCTTGCCCGACGCCGTGTCGTCGCGCGCCAGTTCGGCGCCGAGTACACCCTCGTCCACCGCCCCGTGCGCGGCCAGCGGCAGCAGGAAGTCCCAGCGCAGCTCCTGGTCCACGTCCAGCCCGTCGATCCGCGCCGACCCCTCCAGCAGCCCCAGCAGCAGCTGGAAGTCGCCCTCCGTCGCCGCGCCCGCCGCGAAGAAGCGCGCCCACGTCAGCTGGTGCTCCGACCCCGGCTCGGCCACCCGCAGTTCGTGCAGCGCGCCCGCCGCCAGCTCCCGGCCGCCCTGCTCACGCCAGTCCGGCGCCGCGTAGTGGGTGACCGACGCCAGGGCCTGGCCGTGCAGCATCTGCAGGACGCCCACGTCCGTCTCGCGGCCCGCGTGCGCCAGGACCAGCGAGACGAAGTCGCGCGCCGGCATCAGGCCGTCCCGCGTCAGGTTCCACAGCGCCGACCAGCACAGCGCCCGTGCGAGGGGGTCCGTCAGGTCGCCCAGGTGCGCCCGCAGGGTGGCCAGCGAGACCTCGTCGAAGCGGATCTTGCAGTAGGTGAGGTCCTCGTCGTTGACCAGCACCAGGTCGGGCCGCTCCTTGCCCGCCAGCTCCGCCACCACGGTCCGCGCGCCCGACACGTCCGCGCCGGCTCGCGCGTAGCGGACCAGGGTGCCGTCGGACTCCAGCCGGTACAGGCCCACCGCGACCCGGTGCGGCCGCAGCTCCTCGCCCTCCTGCACGACCGCCAGCTCCGTCACGTGCCCGGCCGCGTCGCAGGTGATCACGGGGGTGAGCACGTTCACACCCGCGGTCTGCAGCCAGGCACGCGACCACTCGGCCATGTCCCGGCCGGAGACCTCCGCGAGCACCGACAGCAGGTCGTCCAGGGTGGTGTTCCCGTACGCGTTCGCCTTGAAGTAGCGCCGTGCGCCCTCCAGGAACGCCTCCCGGCCCACGTAGGCGACGAGTTGCTTGAGCACCGCCGCGCCCTTGGCGTAGGTGATGCCGTCGAAGTTCAGTTTGGCGTCCTCCAGGTCACGGATGTCGGCCGTGATCGGATGCGTGGACGGCAGCTGGTCGGCGCGGTAGGCCCACGCCTTGCGGCTGTTGGCGAAGGTGACCCACGCCTGGTCGAAGCGGGTGGCCTCGACCAGCCCGAAGGAGCCCATGAAGTCGGCGAAGGACTCCTTGAGCCACAGGTCGTCCCACCACTTCATGGTGACGAGGTCGCCGAACCACATGTGGGCCATCTCGTGCAGGATGACGTTCGCGCGCCGCTCGTACGAGGCCTGCGTGACCTTGCCGCGGAAGATGTACTCCTCCCGGAAGGTCACCATCCCCGGGTTCTCCATCGCTCCCAGGTTGTACTCCGGCACGAAGGCCTGGTCGTACTTGCCGAAGGGGTACGGGTAGTCGAAGAGCTCGTGGAAGAGGTCGAAGCCCTGCTTGGTGACGAGGAAGACGTCGTCCGCGTCGAAGTGCTTCGCCAGCCCCTTGCGGCACATCGCGCCCAGCGGGATGGTCAGGTCCCCGCGCGTGTAGGAGTCCGTCACGTAGTGGTAGGGGCCCGCCACCACGCACGTGATGTACGTGGAGATCGGCGCCGTCTCGGCGAACCGCCAGACCCCTCCCTCGCGCGACTCCTCCGCGCCGTTGCTCCACACCTGCCAGCCTTCGGGGGCGGCCACCTCGAAGCGGTACGGCGCCTTCAGGTCCGGCTGCTCGAAGTTCGCGTACACCCGCCGCGCGTCGGCCGGCTCGTACTGGGTGTACAGGTAGACCTCGCCGTCCTCGGGGTCCACGAACCGGTGCAGGCCCTCGCCCGTGCGGCTGTAGGCGCAGTTCGCGTCCACCACCAGGACGTTCTCGGCGGCCAGCCCGTCCAGGGCGATCCGGGACCCGTCGAAGACGGCGGACACGTCCAGGGCGCGCCCGTTCAGGGTCACGGTGTTCACCGACGGGGCGATCAGGTCCGCGAAGGTGGAGGCGCCGGGGGCGGCGGCCCGGAAGCGGATCGTGGTCACCGAGCGGAAGGTCCGCGGCCCCTCGGCCGGTTCGGACTCGTCCACCGCGGACCGGATGTCGAGGACCACCTCGTACCCGTCGACGGACAGCAGCTCGGCCCGCTCACGGGCCTCGTCGCGGGACAGATTCTCTCCGGGCACGTGCACTCCTTCGTGCGTGATCGCGTTCTTGCGTCGAATCCTCGCACGAGGGGAATGCGCGCGACCCCGTCCTGGTTGGGGACGGAGGACGTCAGCCAGTGATGCCTTTTTTCGACCGAAACCGAGACTGAGGAGAGACATGACCGACACCCAGGTGCGCGAGAAGACCCCGGTCGACTTCTGGTTCGACCCGCTCTGCCCTTGGGCCTGGATGACGTCCCGGTGGATGGTCGAGGTCGAGAAGGTCCGCGACGTCGAGGTCCGCTGGCATGTGATGAGCCTCGCCGTCCTCAACGAGAACAAGCTCGACGAGCTGCCCGAGGTCTACCGCGAACTGCTCGGCCCCAAGGGCTGGGCCCCGGTGCGCGTGGTCATAGCGGCCCAGCAGAAGCACGGTGACGAGATCACCGGCAAGCTCTACACCGCGCTCGGCACCCGCATCCACAACGAGGACAAGGGCGCGACCCGCGAGGTGATCGCCGAGGCGCTGGCCGAGGTCGGGCTGCCGGCGGAGCTGCTCGCGTACGCCGACTCGGACGAGTACGACGAGGTGCTGCGTACCTCCCACAACAACGGCATCGACCGGGTGGGCCAGGAGGTCGGCACCCCGGTGATCTCCGTTCCGGGTGCCGAGGGCGACGTGGCCTTCTTCGGCCCGGTCGTCACCCCGACCCCGCGCGGCGAGGCCGCCGCCCGGCTGTGGGACGGCACCCTGCTCGTCGCCTCCACCCCCGGTTTCTACGAGATCAAGCGCACCCGCACCAAGGGCCCGATCTTCGAGTAGGCCCGTACCGGCCGCACAGAAGACCCCCGTGAGTCACGTCCTCACGGGGGTCTTCTGCTGGACACGTCCGCCGGTGACGGTTGAGAAGACGATCACGAGGCGGACGGGCTTGCGGTGCGATCAGCCCTTGACGGGGATCAGCAGCGGGGTGTTGGCCTTGGCGTCGGCGTAGCGCCGCGACACGTCCTGCCAGTTGACGACGTTCCACATCGCCTCGATGAAGTCCACCTTCTGGTTCTTGTACTGCAGGTAGAAGGCGTGCTCCCAGGCGTCGAAGACCAGGATCGGGGTGCTGGCCACGCCCACGTTGCCCTGGTGGTCGTAGACCTGCTCGACGACCAGGCGGCCGCTGACGGGTTCGTAGGCGAGCACGCCCCAGCCGGAGCCCTGGGTGGCGGAGGAGGCGAAGGTCAGCTGCTTCTTGAACTTCGCGAAGGAGCCGAAGGATTCGGTGATCGCGCCGGCCAGGTCGCCCAGGCCGTCGGCCGCGGTGGGCTCGCCGCCGCCCTCACCGGTCTTGGGGCTCGCCATGTTGTGCCAGTAGATGCTGTGCAGGATGTGGCCGGAGAGATGGAACGCGAGGTTCTTCTCGAGGCCGTTGAGAGCGCCCCAGTTCTCCTTGTCGCGTGCCTCCGCCAGCTGCTCCAGCGTGGTGTTGGCGCCCGCGACGTAAGCCGCGTGGTGCTTGTCGTGGTGCAGCTCGATGATCTGCGGGTTGATCACCGGCTCCAGGGCCGCGTAGTCGTACGGAAGCTCAGGAAGCGTGTAGATGGCCATGCGTGTGATCCGGTCCCCTCGGCGCGCCAACCGCTTATTGCAATCAATGTGCAACTGCACGCTAGCAGTATCTATTCAGCGCCACACCTAAGGGTTGCCTCTGTACAGCGAAGGCGGGGGGCGGGGGGGGGGGCCGG
>NZ_JBSGZI010000101.1:5888-30261 GCF_053610945.1 Streptomyces sp. NPDC054849 | reverse complement strand
GGCCCGCAACGCGTACGTTGCGGGCCCTTCCGTATGGCGGTGTGCCGGTGGTGCGCCGTGCGGTGCGGTCAGCTCTCGCTGCGCCGCAGGCTCGGCTTCAGGTCCTTGAAGCGGGCCAGCAGCCCGTTCACGAACGAGGGCGACTCGTCCGTCGAGAACTCCTTGGCCAGCTGGACGGCCTCGTCGATGGCCACGGCGTCCGGGGTGTCGTCCACCCAGATCAGCTCGTAGGCACCGAGCCGCACGATGTTCCGGTCGGCGACCGGCATGCGGTCGAGCTCCCAGTCCACGGCGTAGGTGACGATCAGGTCGTCGATGCGGTTCACCTTGTCCGCGTAACCCTCGACGAGGTCCATCGTGAAGGCGCTGACCGGCGGCTGCCGGTCGTCCGACCGCGCGTGGCGGATCCAGTCCGCGAGGACCTCGCGAACGGGCACGTCACGCTGGTCGGCCTCGAAAAGGATCTGAAAGGCGCGCTTGCGCGCATTGCTCCGAGCAGCCACGGGTTAGTTGCTCTTCCGGCCGAGGTAGTCGCTGGTGCGGGTGTCGACCTTGACCGTCTCGCCGGTGGTGACGAAGAGCGGGACCTGGATCTCGTAGCCCGTCTCCAGGGTGGCGGGCTTGGTGCCACCGGTGGAGCGGTCGCCCTGGACGCCCGGGTCGGTGTGCTCGATCTTCAGCTCGACCGCGGCCGGGAGCTCGACGTAGAGCACCTCGCCCTCGTGCTGGGCGACGGAGGCGGTGAAGCCCTCGATCAGGAAGTTGGCGGCGTCGCCGACAGCCTTCTTGTCCACCATCAGCTGGTCGAAGGTGGTCATGTCCATGAAGACGAAGTACTCGCCGTCCATGTAAGAGAACTGCATGTCA
The DNA here is from genome assembly GCF_053610945.1 of Streptomyces sp. NPDC054849. NCBI lineage: Bacteria > Bacillati > Actinomycetota > Actinomycetes > Kitasatosporales > Streptomycetaceae > Streptomyces > Streptomyces sp. NPDC054849. The sequence goes on along the minus strand of NZ_JBSGZI010000101.1, from coordinate 29,394 downwards.
CGGCGGTCGATGGTGGCCGTCTCGACCTTCGTGCCGGCGTTGAAGGTCTTGTCGACGACCTTGCCGGAGAGCACGTGCTTGAGCTTGGTGCGCACGAAGGCCGGGCCCTTGCCGGGCTTGACGTGCTGGAACTCGACGACGGACCAGAGCTGGTCACCGTCGAGCTTGAGCACCATGCCGTTCTTGAGGTCGTTCGTGGAAGCCACGGTTGCGGAATCTCCTGCACTGGAAGACCACGGGTGCGCGCACAGCCCGGCGGAGCGGGCTAGAGCGCGAGCAGCTCCTTGGTCGTAATGGTGAGTAGCTCGGGACCGCCGTCCGCCTCGGGGCGTACGACGAGCGTGTCATCGATCCGGACACCTCCCCGGCCCGGGAGGTGAACCCCCGGTTCGACGGTGACCGGCACGCAAGCGTCCAGTTTACCCATTGCCGTAGGTGCAAGCTGCGGGTCCTCGTCGATTTCGAGGCCGACGCCGTGCCCCATCGACGGAGCGAGGGCTTCCGCGTGGCCTGCGGAGTCCAGGACGGAGCGCGCCGCGTGGTCCACGTCCCGGTACGCGGCCCCGGGAACCAGGGCCTCGCGGCCCGCCCGCTGGGCCGTGAAGACGAGGTCGTACAGGTCGATCTGCCAATCGGCGGGGCTGGTCCCGATCACGAAGGTACGCCCGATCTCGCACCGGTAGCCCCGGTAGCCGGCGCCCATGCAGACCGAGAGGAAGTCGCCCTCCTCCACCCTGCGGTCGGAGGGCCGGTGCCGGGAGCGCCCGGAGTGCGGGCCGGTGCCCACGGAGGTCGGGAAGGCGGGGCCGTCCGCCCCGTGGTCGACGAGCCGCCGCTCCAGCTCCAGGGCGAGGTGCCGTTCGGTGCGGCCGACGAGGATGGACTCCAGCAGCTCGCCCAGGGCCTGGTCGGCGATCTCCGCGGCGATCCGCAGGCAGGCGATCTCCTCCTCGTCCTTGACGAGGCGCTGCTGCTCGACGGCGGTCCCCAGGTCGGCGAGGTGCAGCTTGGGCGCGACGGATCGCAGGGCCCGGTGCCGGCCGACGGTGAGGTGGTGTTCCTCGACGGCGAGCGAGTCGGCCCGTACGGAGGCGGCCATGTCGGCGGCCGCGACGGCCGGGTCCCCGCCGGGGGCCCCGAGGACGGAGACTCTGAGGCGCTCGTCGAGGCGCCCCTCGTCGGCCTCGCCGGTGGGCGCGCCGGCGCAGAACAGCACGTCCTCGGTGGGCCCGACGAGCAGCACGGCGCCGAGCGGGGACGCCCCGGTGAGGTAGCGGACGTTCGCCGGACGCGTGATCAGCGCGGCGGCGTTCCCCGCGGCGGCGCATCGGTCGCGAAGCAGGCCCCGGCGGGCGGCGTACACGTCTGACATGTTTTCGAGCGTACGAGCGCCGGGCGGATCCGGCCCGGCGAGCGCGTCCGGTCGGGCGGCCGGCGCCGCTCGGGGCGGGACCGCGCGAGCCCGCCGACGGCGGAGGGTGCGGCCGCCCAGCCCGCGTACGGGAGCCGGGGGACGCCCCGGCGGCGGCACGCCGCAGGTCGGCCACGCGGCCGGCGCTACCAGCCCCCCGGTGTCGCCAGGGCACGCGCCAGGACCTCGTCGAGGGCGCGGGCGGTGCCCTCGACGTCCAGGTGGGAGTTGTCGATGATCGGCAGGCCGGAGCCGTACCAGCCGGCCATGCGGCCGTGGATCCGCGCCACCTCCTCGTCGGAGAGCCGGCGGTTGCCGGAGCGGGCCGCGTTCCGCTCCAGGACGATCTCCAGGCCGGGCAGGAGCACCACCGGCAGCAGCGTCGGGCCCACGTGCCGTTTCCAGCCGCCCAGCCCGACCACGGGCCGGTCCGGGAAGACGGCGTCGTCCAGGATGCAGGAGATCCCGTTCGCCAGATAGTTGCGTGCGGCGAAGCCGCAGGTGCGACGCGCGAGCCGGTACTGGGCCTCGGAGTGCTCGTTCCAGCCCGCCTGCGGGTCGGCGAAGCCGGAGCAGACCCACTCGCGGACGTCGTCCAGGCTGATGTGGGCGGTCGCCACGGGCCGGCTGCCCGCCCAGTGCCGGGCGACGGTGGTCTTCCCGGCGCCGGCCGGACCGATCAGCAGCACGGCGAGGACGGCCCCTCCGGTCCCCGCGACCGCGGGCGGCAGCGGGATGTGCCCGGTGCTCTCCGGCACCGGCTGTGCCATGTGCCCGGGCGGGGGCTGCTGCGGCGGCTGGTGGGCGGACTGCGGCGGGGAAGAACCCGGCCAGCCCTGCGCCGGGGGTATCGGCGGCTGCGGCGGCGCCGCCGGGTGCGGTCCCGGCTGTCCCCAGCCCGCGCCCCCCACTCCTTGCTGCATCCGCTGCCACTCCGTCTCGTTCCGGCGACTGATGCGAGAACGTTATATGACCGCAGGGGTCGGACCGTCCACCAGCACCGCCAGGCAGAGTGTCAGCTGGCGATCTCGTCCGCCAGTGCGCGCAGCGCCAGCCGGTACGAACCGATCCCGAAGCCCGCCACCGTCCCGGTCGCCACCGCGGCGATGACCGAGGTGTGCCGGAACTCCTCGCGGGCGTACGGGTTCGAGATGTGCACCTCGATCAGCGGCGCCGTGCGCTGCGCGGCCGCGTCCCGCATGCCGTACGAGTAGTGCGTGAAGGCCCCGGGGTTGATGACCACGGGGACCTTCCCGTCCGCCGCCTCGTGCAGCCAGCGGATCAGCTCGCCCTCGTCGTTGGTCTCGCGGACCTCGACGTCGAAGCCGAGCTCCTCGCCCAGCGAGCGGCAGCTCTCCACCAGTCCCGCGTACGAGGTCGCACCGTACACGTCGGGCTCGCGCGAGCCGAGACGGCCCAGGTTCGGGCCGTTCAGCACCAGCACGCGCCGGCTCACGCCGACACCTCACCGTAGGCGGCGATCAGGTGGGCCGGGTCGGGCCCCTCCAGGACGGTCGGCTTGCCCAGCCCGTCGAGGACGATGAAGCGCAGCAGGTTGCCGCGGGACTTCTTGTCGAGCTGCATGGTCTGGAGCAGCTTGGGCCACTGGTCGCCGCGGTAGGTCAGCGGCAGGCCCACCGAGGCGAGCACCGCCTTGTGCCGGTCGGCCGTCGCGTCGTCCAACCGGCCCGCGAGCCGGCCGAGTTCGGCCGCGAAGACCATGCCGACCGAGACGGCCGCGCCGTGCCGCCACTTGTAGCGCTCGTTCTTCTCGATGGCGTGCGCGAGGGTGTGGCCGTAGTTGAGGATCTCGCGGAGTCCGGCCTCCTTGAGGTCGCTGGAGACGACGTCGGCCTTGACCTGGATGGAGCGCACGATGAGCTCGGCGGTGTGCGGGCCCCCGGGCGTCCGGGCCGCCTGCGGGTCCGCCTCGATCAGGTCGAGGATCACCGGGTCGGCGATGAATCCGGCCTTGATGACCTCGGCGAGGCCGCTGACGTAGTCGTTGACGGGCAGCGAGTCCAGCGCGGCAAGGTCGCAGAGCACACCGGCCGGCGGGTGGAAGGCGCCGACGAGGTTCTTGCCCTCGGCGGTGTTGATGCCGGTCTTGCCGCCGACGGCCGCGTCCACCATCGCGAGGACGGTGGTCGGTACGGCGACCCAGCGCACTCCGCGCAGCCAGCTGGCCGCGACGAAGCCCGCGAGATCGGTGGTGGCTCCCCCGCCGACGCCGACGATGACGTCGGTACGGGTGAAGCCGGACTGGCCGAGGGCCTTCCAGCAGTAGGCGGCCACCTCGACGGTCTTGGCCTCTTCGGCGTTCGGCACCTGGATGGCGATCGCCTCGTAGCCCTGCTCGGCCAGGTCGTCGCGCAGCGCCTCACCGGTCGAGGCCAGCGCCTCGGGGTGGATCACGGCGACCCGCTGGGCCTTCGTACCGATCAGGGAGCCGAGCTCGCCGAGCAGCTGCCGCCCGACCAGCACGTCGTACGCGTCGTGTCCGGCGCTCGCGCCGACGTGGATCCGCGTCACCTGGTCTGTCATACGTCCTTCAACTCCAGAGCGTCGAGGACCGCCTGGGCGACCTCTTCGGGGGTGCGGTCGTCGGTGGCCACCACGACGCGCGCGACTTCGGTGTACAGGGGGCGCCGGGCGTCCATGAGCTCACGCCACTGGCGGCGCGGGTTGACGGCGAGCAGCGGGCGCGCGGCGCCGAGACCCACGCGCCGTACGGCTTCCTCGACGTCCATCGACAGATAGGCGACGGGCAGGCCGGTCAGAAGCCTGCGGGTGCCCTCGTCGAGGACGGCGCCGCCGCCGAGGGCGAGGACTCCGCGGTGCTCGGCGACGGCGGCCGCGACCGCCTGCCGCTCCAGCTCGCGGAAGTACGGCTCGCCCTCGTCGACGAAGAGTTCGGAGATCTCCCGGCCCTCGGCCGCGACGATGTCGGCGTCCGTGTCCCGGTAGGGGACGCCGAGCCGCTCGGCGAGCAGCGCTCCCACCGTGGACTTGCCGGACCCCATGGGGCCGACGAGGACGACGACCGGTCCGCTCGGTCCGCCCGTCACCGGATCTGCAGGTGGTCGAGGTAGGACTGGACGTTGCGGCGGGTCTCGGGGACCGAGTCTCCGCCGAACTTCTCGACGACGGCGTCGGCCAGCACGAGGGCCACCATGGCCTCGGCGACGATGCCGGCGGCCGGCACGGCGCACACGTCGGAGCGCTGGTGGTGGGCCACCGTCGCCTCACCGGTCGCCACGTCGACGGTCGCGAGGGCGCGCGGGACGGTCGCGATGGGCTTCATCGCGGCCCGTACGCGCAGCAGTTCGCCGGTGGTCAGGCCGCCCTCGGTGCCGCCTGCGCGGCCGGAGGTGCGCTTGAGGCCCTCGGGGGTGGAGACGATCTCGTCGTGCGCCTTCGAGCCGGGCACGCGGGCGAGCTCGAAGCCGTCGCCGACCTCGACGCCCTTGATGGCCTGGATGCCCATGAGGGCGGCGGCGAGGCGTGCGTCGAGGCGGCGGTCCCAGTGGACGTGCGAGCCGAGGCCGACCGGGACTCCGTACGCCAGCACCTCGACGACGCCGCCGAGGGTGTCGCCGTCCTTGTGGGCCTGGTCGATCTCCGCGACCATCGCCTTGCTCGCGTCGGCGTCGAGGCAGCGCACCGGGTCGGCATCGAGCTTCTCGACGTCGGCGGGGGTCGGGTAGACGCCGTACGGGGCCTTGGCCGCCGCCAGTTCCACCACGTGCGAGACGATCTCGATGCCCGCGACCTCCTTGAGGAAGGACCGGGCGATCGCACCGAGGGCGACGCGAGCGGCGGTCTCGCGGGCGCTGGCGCGCTCCAGGATCGGCCGGGCCTCGTCGAAGCCGTACTTCTGCATGCCCGCGAGGTCGGCGTGGCCGGGCCGCGGACGGGTCAGCGGCGCGTTGCGGCCGGTGTCCTTGAGCAGCGAGGGGTCGACCGGGTCGGCCGACATGACCGTCTCCCACTTGGGCCACTCGCTGTTGCCGACCATGACCGCCACGGGCGAACCCAGCGACAGACCGTGCCGCACGCCGCCCAGGAAGGTGATCTCGTCCTGCTCGAACTTCATCCGGGCACCGCGGCCGTAGCCGAGCCGGCGCCGGGCCAGGTGGTCGGCCACCAGCTCGGTCGTGACCGGGACGCCGGCGGGAAGGCCCTCCAGCGTCGCCACCAGTGCCGGTCCGTGCGACTCCCCGGCGGTCAGCCAACGCAACCTGCTCAACGATGCTCCTCATGCTCGCGCCTGGTACAGCGACGGCGCGATCGGGTGCGCGGCCCGGACCCGCCTCACCCGATCCTCCCATGTCCCGGCCGGTGCACCGCCCTCCGGTCCAACTGTCGGACGGCGGAGCCCCGCACCCGCTCCGCCGGGCACCCGCATCACAGAGCAAGATCGGCATCACCATGCGCCACGCCGGCGGGAAACAGCCGGGAGCGGGATGCGTTCCGGGTGGAGTCGACGACCGCGGCTCGCAACCTCAGTGGGCCGCCGAGAGGGCCGCGAGGCCCGCCCGCCGCATCACTTCGAGCGGCGCCGGGGAGCACCCCGTCATCCGTTCGACCTGCAGGACCGCCTGGTGCACCAGGAGGTCCAGGCCTCCGAGGAGCTTGCCCCCGCGATGCGACCAGGCGGCGGCGAGGGCCGTCGGCCACGGGTCGTAGAGGACGTCGAAGAGGGTGCCCGGGGCAGCGGGTACGGCAGCGGCCAGGGCGTCGGTGGCACCGGCCGGGGTGGTGGCGATGACCAGCGGCGCGGCCAGCGCCTCGGCGGCATCGGACCAGTCGGCCGTGTGGACGGGGACGCCGAGCCGCTCGCCCCACTGCCGCATCTCGTCGGCGCGGGCCCGCGAGCGGACGTAGGCCGTCACCCGGCCGGTGCAGATCCGCGAGAGGGCGGCGAGCGCCGAGGAGGCGGTGGCCCCGGCGCCGAGGATGGCGGCCGAGGACACCTTCTCGACGCCGCGCTCGCGGAGCGCGGCGACGATGCCGGGGATGTCGGTGTTGTCCCCGAGGCGGCGGCCGTCCTGCGTGAGGACGACCGTGTTGACCGCCTCGACGGAGGCGGCCGTGTCGCTGATCTCGTCGAGCAGCGGGATGACCGCCCGCTTGAGCGGCATGGTCAGCGACAGCCCGGCCCACTCGGGGCCGAGGCCGGCGACGAACCCCGGGAGCGCGGTCTCGTCGATCTCGAAGCGGTCGTACGACCACTCCTCGAGGCCGAGCTCCTGGTAGGCGGCACGGTGCAGCACCGGTGAGAGTGAGTGCTCGATGGGCGAACCCAGCACCGCGGCCCGTATCCGTGACATGTCCTGCTACCCGCCGTTCTTCTGCTTCTGCCGCGTCTGGAACTCGTCGACGAGCTTCAGGTGCTCCTCGTAGGTCTGGGTGAAGGTCGTCTTGTCGCCGTCCACCGACACGAAGAACATCCAGCCGCCGTTGTCCGGGTTGAGCGTAGCGGTCAGGGCGTCCGCGCCCGGGTTTCCGATCGGGCCGGGAGGCAGGCCCTTGACGAAGTGCGTGTTGTAGGGGTGGTCGAGCGCCCTGGCCTCCTTGATGGAGAAGTTGAGCTCGCTCGAGCCCTTGATGTAGTTGTACGTCGAGTCGAACTCGAGCTTCTGGTTCGTGACGTCGTTGCTCTTCTTGAGGCGGTTGTAGACGACCTCGGACATCTTTCGGAAGTCGTCGTGGTTCTTGCCCTCGGCGTTGACGAGGCTGGCGACCGTGACCACCTGGAGCGGATTCTCCAGGCCCAGCTCCTTGGCCTTGCCCTCGATGCCCAGCTCGGAGTACTTGTCGCTCGCGTTCTTGACCATCTGCTTGAGCAGGGACTCGGGGGTGCTGTCCTTGCTCAGGTCGTAGCGCATCGGGAACAGGAAGCCCTCGAGCGGGTCGATGAGCTTCTGGTTGGCGCCGGCCCACGCCGGCAGTCCGAGGTTCTTGGCCTCGCGCAGGGCGATGTCCCGGGTGGTGCCGTCCGGCTTGCCCAGCTTCTTGTCGATCGCCTCGTACACCTTGGCATTGCGCATGCCCTCCGTGACGGTGAGGACGTTCAGCTTGCTGGGGTCGATCATCAGCGCGACGGCGGCCGCACCCGACATCTTCTTCCGCATCGGGTAGACGCCGGGCTGAATGGACTTGCCCTTGGGGTTGACGTCGGCAGCCGTGGTGAACGCCTCCACGCTCGCCACGACGCCGTTCTTCTTGAGGATGTTGCCCATCTGGGCCAGGGAGGATCCCTTGGGGATCTCGACGTCGACCGTCTCTCCGCTGCCCTCGCCCGTGTAGTCCTCGGCCGTGGCGAACCGGTCCTTCAGGTACGTGTAGCCGTAGTAGCCGCCACCGCCGACCACGCCGATGATGACGACGGCGGCGATCAGGCAGGCCATGCCGCTGCGCTTCTTGGGCTTGCCGCCCTTCGAGCGGCCACCGCGGCGACCGTCGTCACCGTCGTCGTCGCCGTCGTCGTGACCGCCGCCGGCGAGGAAGCCGCCCTCGGGCTCCTCCTCCTCGAGCTCCTCGACCGGTTCCGGCTCCAGGTGGCGCCGGCTCGGGGGCTGCGGCGGCGGGTAGGCCTCGGCCGTCGTGTAGAGGTCGGGGGCCTCGCCGGGGTAGCCCGCGACGGACTGCTGTGCGTAGGGGTCGGCGCCCATGTAGGGGTCGGCCTGCACGGCGGCCACGTACGGGCCCTGGCCGGTGTCCCAGCCCTGGCTGTCGTACACCGGCTGCTGGGTGGCCTGGGGCTGCGCCTGCTGCGGGGCGTAGGCCTGCTGCTGGGGGGCGTACGCCTGCTGCTGCGGGGCATAGGCCTCCTGCTGCGCGGCGTACTGCTGGTCGGGGTACGGCTGCTGGTACTGCTGCTGGTACTGCTGCTGCTCGTACTGCTGCTGCTCGTACTCCGGATACCGCTGGTACTGCTGGGGGTATTCCTGCTGGTACTGGGGCTCCTGCGGATACTCCTGCTGCGGGGCACCGGCGTAGGGCGCCTGACCCTGCTGGGTCTGGTGCCCGGTCCACCCCTGGTCCCCGTACAGGGGATCCTCGGGGTGCCACGGTTCGGGGCCACGGCCCCGGCCATACTCAGTCATCGGTCCCCTAGAGCCGCGAGACGGAGGCCGCGGACTCCGTCGTCCGTGGCACCCGGTTCCGCCTCTTTGACGGTGGGCGACGGCTGTTCGAATGCCGTCTCATCGCGCGGAACGTTACCGTATCGCGATCAGACAACCACTTCGACGCACTCACCGGGCGGATTACCTGATACCCGTTCGGTCTCAAGAGCGTTTTGAAGGATCACCACAGCGGCCGCCTGATCGATGACCGACCGGCCCTTCTTCGCGTTCCTGCCGGAGGCCCGCAGACCCTGGGCGGCGGTGACCGTGGTCATCCGCTCGTCCACCAGACGGACCGTCACCGGCTTGATCCCCTTGGCGAGTTCGTTCGCGAAGACACGCACCTTGGCCGCGGCCGGCCCCTCCCGCCCGCTGAGCGAGCGGGGGAGGCCGACCACGACTTCGAGGGGCTCGTACTCTTCGACGAGCTGCCGCAGCCGCCGGTGGGCGAAGGGGATGTCCCGACCCGGAACGGTCTCCACCGGTGTGGCCAGCACCCCGTCGGGGTCGCACGAGGCGACCCCGATCCGGGCGTCCCCGACATCGATGGCGAGCCGGCGGCCGCGGCGCAGAGTCATCGTCAGGCCGTCTCTACGACGAGGCGCTCGACGGCGCTGATGGCCTCCGGGACGGCGGCCGGGTTCTGGCCGCCGCCCTGGGCGACGTCCGGCTTGCCGCCACCGCCGCCGCCGAGGGTCTTGGCGGCCGTACGGACCAGGTCACCGGCCTTGAGACCGCGCTCGCGGGCCGCCTCGTTGGTGGCGATGACGGTCAGCGGGCGGTCGTTCGCCACGGTGAACAGGGCCACGACCGCCGGGCGGTCGCCGGGGATGCGGACGCGCACGTCGAGGACCAGCTTGCGCAGGTCGTCGGCGCCGATGCCGTCCGCCACCTGGCCCACGACCAGGGCGACGCCGTGGATGTCCTGGGCGTTGGCGGCGAGACCGGCGGCGGCCTGCAGGACCTTCTCCGCGCGGAACTTCTCGATCTCCTTCTCGGCGTCCTTCAGCTTGCCGAGCATGGAGGCGATCTTCTCCGGCAGCTCCTCCGGACGGCCCTTGACCAGCTCCTGGAGCTGGGCGACGACCGTGTGCTCCTTGGCGAGGAAGTTGTACGCGTCCACGCCGACCAGGGCCTCGACGCGGCGCACGCCGGAACCGATGGAGGACTCGCCGAGCAGCTTCACCAGGCCCAGCTGGGCGGTGTTGCCGACGTGCGTGCCGCCGCACAGCTCCTTGGAGAAGTCGCCGATGGTGACGACCCGCACACGCTCGCCGTACTTCTCGCCGAACTCGGCGATGGCACCCTGCTTCTTCGCCTCGTCGATGCTCATGATCTCGGCGGTGACGTCGAGCTCACGGGAGAGCACGTCGTTGATCTTCTGCTCGACGTCGGTGAGGACCGCACCGGGAACGGCGTTCGGCGAGCCGAAGTCGAAGCGGAAGCGGCCCGGCGAGTTCTCGGAACCGGCCTGGGCGGCCGTGGGGCCCAGCGCGTCGCGCAGCGCCTGGTGGGTGAGGTGCGTGGCCGAGTGGGCGCGGGCGATGGCCCGGCGGCGGTGGACGTCGATGGCGGCGTACGCGGAGGCGCCCACCGTCACCTCGCCGACCTGCACGGAGCCCTTGTGGACGGAGACGCCCGGGACCGGCTGCTGGACGTCGCGGACGACGATGACGGCGCCGGAGTCGAGCTTGATGCGGCCCTGGTCGGCGAGCTGGCCGCCGCCCTCGGCGTAGAAGGGCGTGCGGTCGAGGACGACCTCGACGTCGTCGCCCTCGGAGGCGGCGGGCGCCGAGACGCCGTTGACCAGGAGGCCGACGATGGTGGACTCGCCCTGGTTGGTGGCGTAGCCGGTGAACTCGGTGCCGCCGGCGCGGTCGGCGATCTCCCGGTACGACGAGACGTCGGCGTGGCCGGTCTTCTTGGCCTTGGCGTCGGCCTTGGCGCGGTCGCGCTGCTCCTGCATCAGGCGGCGGAAGCCGGTCTCGTCCACGGAGAGGCCCTGTTCGGCGGCCATCTCCAGGGTGAGGTCGATCGGGAAGCCCCAGGTGTCGTGGAGCAGGAACGCCCTTTCGCCGGAGAGGACCGTGCCGCCGGCGGCCTTGGTCTCGCTCACGGCGGTGTCGAGGATGTTCGTGCCGCCCTTGACGGCCTTGAGGAAGGCGGCCTCTTCGGCGAGCGCGACGGTCTCGATGCGCTTGCGGTCGGTGACGAGCTCCGGGTACTGCTGCCCCATCGTGCCGATCACGACGTCGACCAGGGCCTGGACGACCGGACCCGTGGCGCCCATGAGGCGCATGTTGCGGATGGCGCGGCGCATGATGCGGCGCAGCACGTAGCCGCGGCCCTCGTTGCCGGGGGTGACGCCGTCGCCGATGAGCATGACGGAGGTGCGGATGTGGTCGGCGACGACGCGCATGGACACGTCGGTGTCCTTCGCGGCGCCGTACTGGACACCGGTCAGCTCGGTGGCCTTGTCCATGACCACGCGCAGGGTGTCGGTCTCGTACATGTTCTGCACGCCCTGCAGGATCATGGCGAGACGCTCGAGGCCCAGACCCGTGTCGATGTTCTTCGACGGCAGGTCGCCGAGGATCGGGAAGTCTTCCTTCCCGTCGCCGGCGCCGCGCTCGTACTGCATGAAGACCAGGTTCCAGATCTCCACGTAGCGCTCGTCGTTGACCGCCGGGCCGCCCTCGACGCCGAACTCCGGGCCGCGGTCGTAGTTGATCTCCGAGCACGGGCCGCAGGGGCCGGGGACGCCCATGGACCAGAAGTTGTCCTTCTTGCCCAGACGCTGGATGCGCTCGGCGGGGACGCCGATGACGTCGCGCCAGATCGTCTCGGCCTCGTCGTCGTCGAGGTAGACGGTGATCCAGAGCTTCTCGGGCTCAAGGCCGTAGCCGCCGTCCGCCACGGAGCTGGTCAGCAGCTCCCAGGCGTACTTGATGGCGCCTTCCTTGAAGTAGTCCCCGAAGGAGAAGTTGCCGCACATCTGGAAGAACGTGCCGTGCCGGGTGGTCTTGCCGACCTCTTCGATGTCCGGCGTACGGACGCACTTCTGCACGCTGGTGGCGCGGGGGGCCGGGGGCTTGGTCTCGCCGAGGAAGTACGGCTTGAAGGGGACCATGCCCGCGTTGACCAGCAGCAGAGTCGGGTCGTCCGCGATGAGCGACGCCGAAGGGACAACGGCGTGACCGCGCTCCTCGAAGAAGCTCAGCCAGCGGCGGCGAATCTCAGCCGACTCCATCAGTGGTCCTCATTCCGGTCGTACGAAAACTTGGGTCGGGGGGTGGTCTTGTCGTTCTCGATGGCCCGCAGCCGCCGCGGCCCGGGAAGGGCGGTGACGTTGTCGGGCCGGTCGGGGTCCTGGTGGAGCCCCAGTGCATCGTTCAGCTCGTCCTCGCGCTGCGTCATTCCCGCCTTGACGTCGAGGGCGAAGTCCTTGAGGCGGTGCCCCGCCTCCACGGCCTTCTCGGCCGCCTGGGCTGCGAGGCTTTCCGGCGTCAGCTTCTTGAGCTGGCGGTTGACCTTGGTGGTGGCCCACACGCCGGCGGCTGCGCCTGCGGTGAACCAGAAGGCTCGGCGGAACATCGGCGGTCTCAGCCCTTCTGCTTCCGGCGCCGGGCCGCCGGCACCGTACGGCCGACGATCACGGTACGGCTGTCGCCATCGCTGCGTGAACGTCGGGATGTGTTCGGCGGCATGCCGTTCGAGCTCGCGGCATCGCCCTTGCCCAGCGCCTTGCGGACGCCGTAGGCGAAGGACGCGACCTTCACCAGCGGCCCGCCGAAGGCGGAGGCCACGGTGGAGGACAGGGCGGAGGCGTTGGAGGTGACCTCCTGCACGTCGCTCGCGATGGCGTCGACCCGGTCGAGCTGGGTGCGCGCGGAGCGGACGGTGGTGGAGGCGTCGGCCAGCAGCGGGACCGCCTGGTCGGTCACCTCGGTCACCAGCTTGGTGGTCGCCCTGAGCACCTGGGCCAGCCTCGCCAGCGCCACGGCGAGGAACGAGATCAGGATGGCCCAGAAGACGGCCACGATGATCCCGGCCACCTCTACACCGGACACGTCACACCGCTCTCTGTCTGTGCCTGAAACTCTGGCTTGCTGATTCCTGCAAATGGCCCTCCGACCCTATCGCGCCGGAGATCCCGGGCCGTACCGCAATTCCGGTACGGAGGGCACCGTCTTGAACGCAGTGCATCCGGACCAGTACTCTCCGTGTCCCATGCGACAGAGACCCCTTCCAGACACCGCCAGGGGCAATCTTCCCTCGGAGCTGAGCCGGTTCATCGGGCGGGGTGCCGAACTGGCCCGGCTGGGAGGGCTCCTGGAGTCCTCGCGGCTGGTGACGGTGACCGGCGTGGGCGGGGTGGGCAAGTCCCGGCTGGTCCTCGCGGCCGCCCGGTCGGCGGCCGAGGCCTCGCGGGGCCCGGAAGGGTCGCCGGGCTCGGAGGGGGCGCGGCGCTCGGAAGGCTCGGAAGGCTCGGAAGGCTCGGAAGGCTCGGAAGGCTCGGAAGGCTCGCAGGAACGCTACTGCGACGGCGTGTGGCTGGCCGAGCTGGCCGCCGTACGGGATCCGGCACTGCTGGAGCTGACCCTCTCCGAGGCACTCGGGCTGACCGACCACACCACCCGGCCTCCCCGGACCGTCCTGGCCGAGCACCTGGCCGGGCGGCGGCTGCTGCTGGTCCTGGACGGCTTCGAGCAGTTGGTCGACGAGACCGCCGAGCTGCTCCGGGAGCTGCTGCGCCGCTCCCCCGGCCTGCACGTGCTCGCGGCGGGCCGGCGCCCGCTGGCCGTGGAGGGCGAGCTGACGTTCCCGCTGGCCCCGCCGGGCCCGGAGGACGCGCTGGCCCTGCTGGCGGTGCGGGCGGCCGCGGCAGACCCGGCCTTCGCCGTGACACCGGCGAACCGCGCGGCACTGGCCGAGGTGTGCGCCCGACTCGACGGGATCCCGCTCGCCTTGGAGCTGGCGGCGGCCCGCCTGCGGACGCTGTCCCCCGCGCAGGTGCTGGACCGGCTGGAGGACCGCTTCGCGCTGCTGACGGGAGTCGAGCGCGGGGGGCTCCCCCGGCATCGTGCGCTGCGTACGGCCATCGGGTGGAGCCACGAGCTGTGCACGCCGGCGGAGCGGCTGCTGTGGGCGCGGCTGTCGGTGTTCGCGGGGCAGTTCGACCTCGACGCCGTCGAATACGTGTGCGCGGGCCTGGATCTGCCCGTGGCGGACGTGCTGGACCTCGTCGGGGAGCTCCTCGACCAGTCCCTGCTGGTCCGGGAGGAGACGGCCGCCGGCGTGCGCTTCCGGATGCTGGAGACCGTACGGGCCTACGGGGCGGGCTGGCTGGAGTCGCTGGGCGACACCGAGCGGCTGCGGCGGCGCCACCGGGACTGGTACGTGGGGCTGGCGACCTGGTGCGAGCTGGACTGGTTCAGCCCGCGCCAGCAGGAGGTGGCGGCCCTGGTCGAGGCGGAGCTGGCCAACCTCAGGCTCGCCCTGGAGTGCTGCCTGGACGAGCCGGACGAGGTGCACCTGGGCCAGTACCTGGCGGGGACCCTCTGGTTCTACTGGGCGGGCTGCGGGCGCCTGACCGAGGGGCGGCACTGGCTGGACCGGAGTCTGGAGCCCACGGGCCGGGCGGTGACGGAGTACGAGAACTCGCGGCTGAAGGCCCTGTGGGTGCTGGGGTACGTCGCGGCCCTGCAGGGGGACGCGACGGCATCGATGAGCGCCCTGTACGAGTGCCGGGACGGAGCCGCGCGAAGCGGGAACCCGGTGGCGGCGGCCTACGCGGTGCACCGGCTGGGCTGTCTGGCACTGGTCTCGGACGACATGACGCGGGCCCGGGAGCTGCTGGGCGCGGCGCTGGAGCAGTACCGGGCGGCCGGCGAGCTGAACAGCAATGTGCTGATGTGCCAAGTGGAACTGGGGATGGCACTGGCCTTCCAGGGCGACCTGCCCGGGGCGCTGGCGCTGTCCCGGGAGGTCCGGGAGATCTGCGAGGAGCACGGGGAGCGCTGGACGAAGGCGTACGCCCTGTACGTCCTCGCCTACGCGGCTCTGGATGCCGGGTGCACGGAGGAGGCCCGGCGTCTGCTGACCGAGTGTGTGGTGATCAACCACGCCTTCCATGATCTGGTCGGGCTGGTGCTCGCCCTGGAGCTGCTCGCGCTGGTCACGGTGGCCGAGGGCGATCCGGCGGAGGCCGCGGTGCTGCAGGGCGCGGCGGAGCCGATGTGGGGCGGGGTGGGGCTGCAGCTGTTCGGCTCGGGGTACTTCAACGCCCCTCGGCTGATGTGCCGGGAGCGGGCGGGCGAACTGCTGGGCGCCGAGCGGTACGCGGCGTGCGCGGCCGAGGGGCGGGAACTGAGCCGCGAGGCCCTGGTCGGGCGCGCCCAGTGCAGGCCCGAGGAGCGGGGCGGGGGTGGGGTTCCGGCGCCCCGGCCGGCGTGGCCGAGCGGCCCCCGCGGGTCCCGGGTGTCGCGCCGCGCGGCGGCGGACAAGCCGTAGCCCCACGGCCCGGCGGACGGCTGCGGCCCTCGCGGACCCGGCCGTAGGCCCGCGGCGCGGCGGCGCGGGGGCTTGTGGCGCCTGCGGCCGGGAAAGCGAAACCCGCCGCCCCCCGGAGGGGACGGCGGGCTTCGACCAGCCTGTGAGGGCTACGCCTGCATCAGCGGGCGTAGTACTCGACGACGAGCTGCTCGTCGCAGATGACCGGGATTTCCTTGCGGTTCGGGTCGCGGTCCAGGCGGAAGGCCAGGGCCTTCAGGTTGACCTGCAGGTAGCGCGGGGTCTCGCCCTCGCCTGCGTAGCCACCCTCACGGGCAACCTGGAACGGAACCTTCTCGCGGCTGCGCTCACGCACGGTGATGACGTCGTCCGGGCGGACACGGAACGACGGCTTGTCGACCTTGTCACCGTTGACCTCGATGTGGCCGTGAACGACCATCTGGCGGGCCTGGTAGATGGTGCGGGCGATGCCCGAACGCAGAACCAGGGCGTCGAGACGACGCTCGAGCTCGACGACAAGCGCCTCGCCCGTCTTGCCTTCGGCCTTCTTGGCGCGGTCGTACGCGCGGGCCATCTGACGCTCAGAGATGTCGTACTGAGCGCGCAGACGCTGCTTCTCGAGCAGACGAACCTTGTAGTCCGAGTTCTGCTTGCGGCCACGGCCGTGCTCGCCCGGCGGGTAGGGGCGGGCCTCGAAGTACTTGACGGCCTTCGGGGTCAGCGCAATGCCGAGGGCACGCGACTTCTTGACCTTGGGTCGCTTCTGGTTCACGTGGAACCTACCTCCATGTAAGTTAGGTGAGGCTTACCTTAGCGAGGAGGACGTAATGTCTCGACCACATGGGATCCCCCTGCCCAGTGCGCATCGAAGTTCAGATCCCAACGAAACGGAATCTGCTTTCGACGACGATAGGCAAGGTCAGCCGCGTCCCAGGGAAGGCGTTCGGCAGCTCACCGGAGCCGAACGCGTACGAACCCTCGTAGAGTCCAACGCCTCAGTATCCCTCACCCTGATCGGTGCTCGTGACAGTCACGAGCACGAAGAGTTCGGGACAGGGCTGCCGGCCGCTCGGACCGTCACCCCGGACGGGGACGTGATTCTCCTTGTTTCCGGGGAATCCACGGCTGCCAGAGCAGCCGCTCACGCCCAGGACGACGACCTCACCGCCGTGATCGAGATCACGGATGTGGCGCCGGTGTCCGTGCCCCATCGTATCCGAGGCCGCGCCTGGCTGGCCGGGTGGCTGACGCCGGTGCGCGGGGACGACCGCGCGGCCTGCGCCGCACTGCTCGCGGAGCGGCACCCGGTGGGCGAGCTGCTGGGCATGGGCGAGTCCCTCGACGCCCCGCACACCGGCCGTCCGGCCTGGATGATGCTGCGCCTGGAGGTCGGCGAGATCTCGGTGGACGACCTGTGGGGCGCCGAGCACGTGGACCCGGACGACCTGGCCGCGGCGGAGCCGGACCCGATGGTCGCGCACGAGACGGAGCTGCTCCAGCACCTGCACTGCGCCCACGGCGACCGGATCGGTGAGCTGGGCGGCCTGCTCGGCTCCCGCGAGCGGCACGGCATGACCGCCGTGCCGCTCTCCCTGGACCGCCTGGGCCTGCGCGTCCGCTTCACCGGCGGCGCCGCCGGCTCCTTCGACGCCCGCTTCGACTTCCCGGAGCCGGTGACGGACATCTGCGGCCTGCGCCGGGCGATGCACACCCTGTTCTCGGCCGCCTCCTTCTGAGAACAGGTGGACGTCTCGCGTTTCCGGCGGCCCGCTCGGCCTTCGGGCGGGACCGGTTCGCGGCGGCGCCGCAGTCAGGACCCGCCGCGAAGCCGTTCCCGGACCTTCTCCACCACGTCCGCGTAGCGGGCCTCCGCTCCGTACCGCGTCGGCTCGTAGTACCGCTTCCCGTGGATCTCGTCCGGCGCGTACTGCTGCGCCGCGATCCCGCCCGGCACGTCGTGGGGGTACACGTACCCCTGCGCGTGCCCCAGCTTCGCCGCGCCCTTGTAGTGCCCGTCCCTCAGGTGCGGCGGGACGGAGCCCGCCAGCCCGGCCCGCACGTCGGCCAGCGCCGCGCCGATCGCGGTCGTGGCGGTGTTCGACTTCGGGGCCAGCGCCAGCGCGATCGTCGCGTGCGACAGGGTCAGCGCGGCCTCCGGGAAGCCGATCATCGCCACCGCCTGGGCCGCGGCCACCGCGATGGGCAGCGCCGTCGGATCCGCCAGGCCGATGTCCTCGCTCGCCGAGATCATCAGGCGGCGCGCGATGAACCGGGGGTCCTCCCCCGCCTCGATCATCCGCGCCAGGTAGTGCAGCGCGGCGTCCACGTCCGAGCCGCGAATCGACTTGATCAGCGCGCTCGCCACGTCGTAGTGCTGGTCGCCGTCCCTGTCGTACTTGACGGCCGCCCGGTCGACCGCCTCCTCGACCGTCTGGAGGCTGATCTCCTCCTCGCCCTTGGCGATGGCCGACCCGGCCCCCGCCTCCAGCGCGGTCAGCGCCCGGCGGGCGTCGCCGCCGGCGATCCGCAGCAGATGCGCCTCGGCGTCCGCAGGCAGGGTGACCGCACCGCCCAGGCCCCGCTCCTCGGTGAGCGCGCGCCGCAGCAGCGCGCTCAGGTCGTCGTCCGTCAGCGGTTCGAGCGTGAGCAGCAGCGACCGCGACAGCAGCGGGGAGATGATCGAGAAGTACGGGTTCTCCGTGGTGGCCGCGATGAGTGTCACCCAGCGGTTTTCGACGGCCGGGAGGAGCGAGTCCTGCTGCGCCTTGCTGAAGCGGTGGATCTCGTCGAGGAAGAGGACGGTGTCCTTGCCGTAGCCACCGGCGGCGCGCCGTGCGCCCTCGATGACGGCCCGTACCTCCTTGACGCCCGCCGTGATGGCGGAGAGTTCCACGAAACGCTTCTGCGTGGCCTGGCTGACCACGTACGCCAGGGTGGTCTTTCCGGTGCCCGGCGGGCCCCACAGGATCACCGACGAGGCACCGGCCGGGCCGCCGGCCCCTTCCCCGACCAGCCGCCGCAGCGGTGATCCGGGCTTCAGCAGGTGCTGCTGGCCGACCACCTCGTCCAGGGTGCGCGGGCGCATCCGGACGGCGAGCGGAGAGGTCGAGGGATCCTTCTCCTGGCGGTCTTCGGCAGCGGCGGTGAACAGGTCTGGTTCCACACAGGAAGCCTATGCGAGCCCACCGACAGTCCCGCCGCGCCCGGTCAGGCCGTCCAGAAGTCCCACCAGCGCGTCAGGATCAGCATCCCGATGATCCCGACGTGGAGCACCGGCAGGACCCAGGTGAACTCGTCGAGGAAGGCCTTCAGCCAGCCCGGCGCCGGCAGCAGCCCCTCGCGGACGTTGTGCGCGGTGACGTACCAGAACATGAAGATCGTGGCGACCCAGGCCAGGCAGCACCACAGGCACAGCGAGTTGATGTTGTAGAGGGACTGATAGGTCAGCCAGGCGCAGAAGACGACGCCGAAGAGGGTGCCGGCGTTCAGCGTCAGCCAGTACCAGGGACGGAACCGGGCCCCGGCCAGCATGCTCATGCCGACGCAGATCACGATGCCGTAGGCGACGAGCCCGAGCATGGGGTTCGGGAAGCCGAAGGCGGCCGCCTGGTCGCTCTGCATGATGTTGCCGCAGGAGACGATCGGGTTCAGGCTGCAGGCCGGCTTGAAGTCCGGGTCCTCCAGCAGCTTGAACTTGTCGAGGGTGATCACCCAGGCCGCGAGCAGACCCGCGGCCCCCGTGATCACGAGCAGCAGGGCCAGGGCCCGGCTTCCCCCGACGGTCGTCCCCCGGGCGGTGTCCGTGTCCGTACCTCGTGTCGTCATACCGCCCGCTCCACATCTGCAAGGTCAACAAGCACCGGCCATTGTGCCGTACCGGGCTGTGCCGCCACCGTTTACTGCGCATAAGCGGCCTCCCTCCCCGGCGCCGGAACCGCGAAGGGCGGGGCGGGGTCCGCGCAGCGGCTCCCACCCCGCCCCGGGAGGCGGCGGACGTCAGGCCAGACGGGCCTGGACGGTGGCGACCAGGTCGGCGACGGCCACGGCCGTCTGATCGCCGGACTCCATGTCCTTCAGCTGGACGACGCCCTCGGCGAGGTCGCGGTCCCCCGCGACCAGCGCGAAGCGCGCACCGCTGCGGTTCGCGTCCTTCATGGCGCCCTTGAGGCCCTTGCCTCCGTACGACATGTCCGCCGCGACGCCCGCCTTGCGCAGCTGCGTCACCAGCCCGAACAGGACCGGCTTGGCCTCACCCAGGGCCACGGCGAACACCGAGGTCGACGCCGGGATGTCGAGTTCGACGCCCTCGGCCTCGAGCGCGAGCACCGTACGGTCGACGCCGAGCGCCCAGCCCACCGACGGCAGCGCCGGTCCGCCGATCATCTCGGACAGGCCGTCGTAGCGGCCGCCGCCGCCCACCGCCGACTGCGAACCCAGACCGTCGTGGACGAACTCGAAGGTGGTCCGCGTGTAGTAGTCCAGCCCGCGCACCAGCTTCTCGTCGTCCTCGAAGGCGACCCCGGCCGCCGTCACCAGGCTCCGGACCTCCTCGTGGTACGCCTTGCACGCGTCGCACAGGTAGTCCCGCAGCATCGGCGCGCCGACCAGCTGCTTCTGTACGTCGGTCCGCTTGTCGTCGAGGACGCGCAGCGGGTTGATCTCGGCGCGGCGCACGGTCTCCGCGTCGAGGTCGAGACCGCCGAGGAAGGCCTGGAGCGCCTCCCGGTACACCGGGCGGCACTCCTTGTCGCCCAGCGAGTTCAGCAGGATCCGGAAGTTGCGCAGGCCCAGCGAGCGGTACGCCTGGTCGGCCAGGATGATCAGCTCGGCGTCCAGCGCCGGGTCCTCGGCGCCGATCGCCTCGGCACCGACCTGCGAGAAGTGGCGGTAGCGGCCCGCCTGCGGCTTCTCGTAGCGGTAGTACGAGCCCGAGTACCAGAGCTTGACCGGCAGGTTGCCCTTCTTGTGCAGGCTCGCCTCCAGCGCCGCACGCAGCACCGAGGCCGTGCCCTCGGGGCGCAGGGCCAGCTGGTCGCCGCCCTTGGTCTCGAAGGCGTACATCTCCTTGGAGACGATGTCGGTGGACTCGCCCACGCCTCGGGCGAACAGGCCCACGTCCTCAAAGCCGGGCGTCTCGATGTAGCCGTAGCCGGAGTTCCGGAGGGGGGCCGCGATGGCCTCGCGCACCGCCAGGTACTTCACGGAAACCGGCGGGATCAGGTCGTACGTGCCCTTGGGGGCCTGAAAAGTAGCCACGAAACTCTCGTCACATTCCTCGTCGTGGAGCGGCGGTGTGATCCGCTGCCAGGCCGGCGGCGACCTCCCGCAGATACGGGTTGGTCGCGCGCTCGCGGCCGATGGTGGTCTGGGGACCGTGGCCTGACAGCACCACGGTCGAGTCGTCGAGCGGCAGGCATACGCGGGCCAGCGACTCGAGCATCTCGGCGTGGGAGCCGCCGGGCAGGTCGGTGCGTCCGACGGAGCCGGCGAAGAGCAGGTCGCCCGAGAAGAAGACCGGCGGGATGTCGGCCAGCTCGGGCATCCTGAAGGTCACCGACCCCTTGGTATGCCCCGGCGCGTGCGCCACGGAGAAGTCCATTCCGGCCAATCTCAGGGCGGCGCCGTCGGTCAGCTCGCGGACGTCGTCCGGCTCCCCCACGGTCAGCTCTCCCATGAGGGGCATCCCGATGGAGCGGCCGAGGGCCTTCTCCGGGTCGCTCATCATGTAGCGGTCCTCGGGGTGGATCCAGGCCGGTACGTCGTGTGCTCCGCACACCGGGACCACCGAGGCCACATGATCGATGTGGCCATGGGTCAGCACGACCGCGACGGGCTTGAGCCGATGCTTCTTCAGCGTCTCCTCGACACCCTGGGCGGCCTGGTGGCCCGGGTCGATGATGACGCACTCCTCGCCGGCGGCGGGGGCGACCACGTAACAGTTGGTGCCCCAAGCCCCAGCGGGGAACCCGGCAATCAGCACGTTCGTCCTCAATCGTCGTCCGGCGGGAGGCTGCAGATCCGAATCTGCTGCTCAGAGCCTACCGGCGCCGCTCATTACACAGCGAACCCATATACGGTACGGCCTATCCCAGCCCGGACAGCAGTATCAGACACGTACAAGGAGACGACCCGGTGGTCACGAGCGATCAGCGGCGGCGACAGCTCGCCAGGGAGAAGTACGAGCGCCAGCAGAAGCGCCGGGCCGAGGCCCGGAGGAAGGCGCGCCGGCGGGCGGCCGTGATCGGCGCGGCGGTGGCCGTGGTGATCGCGACGCTGGTCGGCCTGATCGTGGGCGGCGTCTTCGACAAGGGCAAGAAGGACCAGGCCGCGGACCCGGCGGCGACCCCGTCGGCCTCGGCCTCGGCGCCCGAGCCAAAGCAGTCCCCCTCGCCGGAGATGGCGATCGACCAGAAGGCGAAGTACACCTTCGCGCTGAAGACCAGTGCGGGTGACGTCAACTTCACGATGGACGCGGCGAAGACCCCGCAGACCGTCAACTCCTTCAAGTCGCTCGCCGACAAGGGCTACTTCGACAACACGAAGTGCCACCGCCTGACGGCCGGCGGGATCTTCGTGCTCCAGTGCGGCGACCCCGAGGGCACCGGCAGGGGCGGCCCGGGCTACAACATCCCGGACGAGAACCTGGACTCGCTCGGCAAGGCGAACGAGCAGGGCCAGGTCGTCTACCCGGCGGGCACGGTGGCGATGGCCAACACGGGCCAGCCCGGCTCGGGCGGCAGCCAGTTCTTCCTGGTCTACAAGGACAGCCCGCTGGCGCCGTCCTACACCCCGTTCGGCAAGATCGACGCGGCCGGCCTGAAGGTCCTGGAGGACATCGCCAAGGCCGGGACGGCCGACGGCGGCCAGGACGGCCCGCCGAAGACCGAGGTCAAGATCGAGAAGGGCGCGGTCACGCAGAACTGACGGGATGCGGCGGCCCCGGGCCCGGTGAACCGGCACCCCGCACGTCGATATTCCGTCGTGCGGGATGCGGACAGCCGACCCGGCGGTCGCCTATGTTTGCGTTGTGCAGGGCGGGCGCTGCCCGCCCCAGGAAACTGTGGACGATGCCCAGGGGGTGAACCCCTCGGAGGCATCAGGTGGAGGAGGCGCTGTGAGCAGCGACCCGTGGGGCCGAGTCGACGAGACGGGCACCGTGTACGTGCGTACTTCCGATGGCGAGAAGGTCGTCGGTTCGTGGCAGGCGGGCACCCCTGAGGAGGCCCTGGCCTATTTCGAGCGCAAGTACGAGGGCCTGGTGGTCGAGATCGGCCTCCTCGAAAAGCGGGTGCGGACCACTGATCTGTCCGCCAAGGACGCCCAGACGGCGATCGACCACCTGCGCACGCAGGTCGACGAGCACCATGCGGTGGGTGACCTGGACGCCCTGCGCGTGCGACTGGACAAGCTGGTCACGACCGTGGAGTCGCGGCGCGAGGAGCGCAAGGCCCAGAAGGCCAAGCAGACGGACGAGGCCCGTGCGGCCAAGGACGCGCTGGTCGTCGAGGCCGAGCAGCTCGCGCAGAGCGACCAGTGGCGCAGTGCCGGCGAGCGTCTGCGCGCCCTGGTGGACATCTGGAAGGGTCTGCCGCGCCTGGACCGCAAGTCGGACGACGAGCTGTGGCACCGCTTCTCGCACGCCCGTTCCGCCTTCTCCAAGCGCCGCAAGGCGCACTTCGCCTCGCTGGACGCCCAGCGCGAGGACGCCCGCAAGGTCAAGGAGAGGCTGGTCGCGGAGGCCGAGTCGCTGTCGAAGTCGACCGACTGGGGCCCCACCGCGGCCCGCTACCGCGAGCTGATGGCGGACTGGAAGGCGGCCGGCCGGGCGCAGCGCGAGTCCGAGGACGACCTGTGGAACCGTTTCCGCGGTGCGCAGGACGTGTTCTTCGCGGCCCGCAGCGAGGTCTTCGCCGAGCGCGACGCCGAGCAGACGGAGAACCTGAAGATCAAGGAGGAGCTGGCCGACGAGGCCGAGAAGCTCGTCCCGATCACGGACCTGAAGGCGGCCCGTGCCGCATTCCGCTCCCTCAACGAGCGCTGGGAGGCCGTCGGCCACGTGCCGCGGGACGCCCGGCCGAAGGTCGAGGGCCGGATGCACGCGGTGGAGCGGGCGATCCAGGAGGCCGAGGAGGGCGAGTGGCGTCGTACGAACCCGGAGGCGCGGGCGCGTGCGGCCGGTCTGACGGGTCAGCTCCAGGCGGCGGTCGACAAGCTGCGTGAGCAGATCGACGCGGCGCGCGCCGCGGGCAACAACGCGAAGGCCGACAAGCTGTCCCGGGAGCTGGAGGGCCGCCAGGCCCTGCTGGACCAGGCGCTGAAGGGCCTGGAGGAGTTCGGCGGCTGACGCCGGACAGCAGCGTGCGGGCGGGGCCCCCCCCGGGTTACGGTGGGGGCGCCCCCCCAATTTACAGTGACCGAAGGGCCCCGGTTGCGGTCACCGGAGGGCCCC
>NZ_JBSGZI010000101.1:0-5878 GCF_053610945.1 Streptomyces sp. NPDC054849 | reverse complement strand
ACACCTTGCGCCGCCACCCCCGGGCGTCAACCGGGGTTGTGGTATACTCCACCGCCCCAATCACGCGCTGGCACGCCGGGCCGGCGGCGGGGGGGGGGGGGGCCGCCCCCCCACCCCGGCGGGGGGGGGGCCCCCCCCCGGTTTCCGGGGGGGGCCCCGCCCCCTTTTTCCTGTCACGGAAGGGCCCGGTTTCCTGTCACGGAAGGGCCCGGCTGCCGTCCTGAAGCAGGTCCAGTGCATGCTCCAGGACCTCGCAGGCCTGGATGTGGTTGCCGGACTCCTGGAGCAGCGCGGCCAGCCGCCGGCACACCTGGACGGCCTCGGGACCGTAGAACCGGTGCACCTGCTGGAACGCCTGCTCCAGCACCTCCACGGCCTCGCGGGTCTGGCCGGTCTCCTCCAGCATGTCGGCGAGTTCGAGCTGGGCGGCGAGCAGGTCGCCCTCCCCGTCGGGCGCCCGTTCCTGGAGCGCGAGGCGCAGCACGGGCAGCGCGTCACGGGTGCGGCCCACCGCGCGCAGCGTACGGGCGAGGCCGAGCCCGGCCACGACCATGGCGGCGCGCACGTCGGCGGCGAGGACCGGACCGGCCGGGGTGCCGCGCACGGCGCGCGCCCGGTTGCGTACGAGCCGCAGGCGGCCCATGGCCATCTCGTGGGCGTGCTGCGGCAGCGGACGGTTCTTGGCGCGCAGCCGGGCCTCCATGGTGCGGCAGAGCGTCTCCAGGTCGATCAAGTCGGGTCCGTCGGGGATCCCGTCGCGCAGGATGGTCAGCAGTTCCCCCGTGAAGGCGGTGTGCCGCTCTCCGTCGGGGGCCAGCGCCACCCGGTCGCGCGGAGAGGCGGTGAGGACGTACGCGCCCTCGACGGCGGCCTGGGCGGCGAGCGCGTCCTGCTCGCCCGCGAGGGTGGAGGCGGCCCGGCCGCTGAAGCAGCAGTCGAGGACGACCACCTTGCGCCGGGCGGCGGAATCGCGCAGGGCGGACCGCAGGTGCTGGTAGGCCACGGCGGTGTAGCCGACATGCTCGCGGGAGCCCTGGAGGGCGAGGTAGAGGTCGGCGGTGGCCGCGTCCCGCATCCCGTGCCCGGCGTAGTAGACGAGGAGAGTGTCCGTGGCCTCCTCCCCGGCACGGTTGACCGGGTCGAGGAGTTCGGCGGGGTGCTGCGGGTCGAGGACGACCGTGCAGTGCTGTTCGGGCAGCCCCCAGACGGTGGCGTCGCCCAGTTCCGCGGCCAGGTCCTTCACGTTGGCCTCGACGGCCGGGAGGGCTGCGAGGTGCCGGTAGCCGGCGCTGCCGATGAGGACCGCCCGCGAGGCCGCCGGGTCAGGCAGTCCCGTCATCGGCCCCGTCTCCGTCTCCGCCCCCGTCCCCGCTTCCCTCCCGGTCGCCGCTCCCTTCCCGGTCCCCGCTTCGTTCCCCGTGCCCGCTGCCGTTCTCCAGCACGGCGACGATGCGCTGCAGGGCCTCGGGGTCCCCGGCGTCGGCCCCGGTGAGCGTGACCTCGTACGGGCCACGGCGCACGGTGAGGGCGGGGGCCCGGCCGCCGCGCGTCGCCTGCCACTGGAGTATGGAGAAGACCAGCGATCCGGTGGCCAGGCCGGATCCGACGGTCAGCTGGAGGAGGTCGAAACCGGTGGATCCCATGGCCGTGCCGCCGACCGCCGCGACCGCCGCGCTGCTTCGGATCCGCCCCCGTGCCTCACGGTGCAGCGTCTCGTCCTCCCGCAGCCAGAGCAGCAGTGACCGCAGTTCGGTCTCCGGCCCCTGCCCCGGGCTGTACGGATCCACCTGTAAGCCGTACTCACGCATCCGTCGTGTCCCTCCCCTGTCCGTGGTGTGCGCTGACCCGCGCGAACAGTTCCAGCGCCTTCTTCGCCTTCCCCATCCGGGCCAGGCACACAGCCTGCCAGTACTGGCAGGCGAGCGTGGTCGGATGGGCCGGGCCCAGCGTCTCCTCGCAGAACGGGGTGACACCGCCGAGCAGTCGGGCGGCTTCCTGGAGCTCGCCCCGCAGCACCAGGCCGACGGCCTCGCGCTGGCGGGACAGGGCGGTACCAGCGGTCATCCGGCTGTGCACGAGCTTGCGGGTGACCTCGCTCAGCGTGACCGGGCCCGGCTGGTGTGCCGGGGGCCGTACCCGGTGCTCCTCGTCCGGCGCCGGAGGGGCGCTCAGCCAGGGCCTTGGGTCCGGTGGCGGACGCACGGCGGCGTCCGTCACGTCGACCTCGTACCAGTCGTACTCGGGCGCCTCGGCCGGTGGCGCGGGCTCGGGCGCCCCGTGCAGCAGGCGGCGGGTGATGAGCTGTTCGACCAGTTCCCTGCCGCCGGCCGCCCATCGCCGCAGCAGCGCCGCGGCCGTGCCCGCGTCCGTCGGCCGGTCGCGGAAGTCCCTGGCGCACAGCGCGTCCACCGCGTCGATCAGGCCGTCCGGGAGACCGGGCACGCCCCGGCTGCGCAGCGACGGGATGCCCCGGGCGGCCCGCAGGACGAGATCGCCGAACTCCTCGGGGTCGCTGTCGAAGGGGGGCCTGCCGGTGAGCATGAAGTGCATGCAGGCCCCGACGCCGTAGAGGTCGGTGGCCTCGACCGGAGTCAGCCCCTCGATCCGTTCCGGTGCCATGTACTGCGGCGTGCCGATCAGCCGGTCGTCGCCCCTGGTGCTGCGCGGCTGCTCGGTCACCACGGCGAGCCCGAAGTCGTAGAGGATCACATGGCCCGTCCGGCTCACCCGGATGTTGCCGGGCTTCACGTCGCGGTGCAGCACCCCGCTCTTGTGGGCGGAGTCCAGGGCGTCGAGGGTCTCTGCGGCGATCCAGCAGGCAGCGGGGACCGACAGCGCGGCGCCGGCGCCGAGGACGGCGAGATCGGCCCCGTCGAGCATCTCCATCACCAGGTACGGCGTGCCGCTGAGGGTGTCGAACCCGGAGTCGTGGATGCCCACCACGCCCCGGTGGCGGATCCGGGCCAGGGCGATGGCCTCGGCCACGAACCTCCGCTGCATCTCGTGCGGGAGGCTCGCGCCGACGGCCGACAGCACCTTCACCGCGACCCGGCGCCGCAGCCGGGTGTCCTCCGCCTCGAACACCACGCCCATGCCGCCTCGCCCGAGCACGTCGACCGGACGATAGCGGCGGGCGAGCCCCGCCGGGAAGACGTCGTTGCCGGCCACGTGATTCCCCCCGGGGTGGCGTCGAGAACGGCGGTCAGGCCTTGGTCACGGCCTTCTCGCAGACGTCACACGGTAGACGTCGTAGACGCCCTCCACACCCCGAACGGCCTTCAGGACGTGGCCCAGGTGCTTGGGGTCGCCCATCTCGAAGGTGAACCGGGAGGTCGCCACCCGGTCGCGGGAGGTCTGGACGGCCGCCGAGAGGATGTTGACGTGCTGGTCCGAGAGGACCCGGGTGACGTCCGACAGCAGCCGGGACCGGTCCAGCGCCTCGACCTGGATGGCGACCAGGAAGACCGAGGACTGGGTGGGCGCCCACTCGACCTCCAGCATCCGCTCGGGCTGCTGCGAGAGGGAGTCGACGTTGACGCAGTCCGCGCGGTGAACCGATACGCCACTGCCCCGGGTGACGAACCCGATGATCGGGTCGCCCGGAACCGGGGTGCAGCAGCGGGCCAGCTTGACCCACACGTCGTCGACGCCCTTGACGACGACACCCGGGTCGGCGTTGCTGCGCCGCTTGCTGCGGGCGCGGGCAGGCGGGATCGACTCCTCGATGTCCTCGTTGGCCGCCTCCTCGCCGCCGAGGGCCGACACCAGCTTCTGCACGACGCCCTGCGCGGCCACGTGGCCCTCGCCGATCGCCGCGTACAGGGAGGAGATGTCGGGGTAGCGCATCTCGTGCGCGAGGGTGACGAGCGAGTCGCCGGTCAGGATGCGCTGGATCGGCAGGTTCTGCTTGCGCATGGCCCGCGCGAGGGCGTCCTTGCCGTGCTCGATGGCCTCGTCTCGGCGCTCCTTGGAGAACCAGGCGCGGATCTTGTTGCGGGCCCGCGGGGACTTGACGAAGCCCAGCCAGTCGCGGGACGGGCCCGCGCCCTCGGCCTTGGAGGTGAAGACCTCGACCAGGTCGCCGTTGTCCAGCGTGGACTCCAGCGGGACCAGGCGGCCGTTGACCCTGGCCCCTATCGTGCGGTGCCCGACCTCGGTGTGGACGGCGTACGCGAAGTCCACGGGGGTGGCGCCGGCGGGCAACGCGATGACGTCGCCCTTGGGGGTGAAGACGAAGACCTCGTTGCGGGAGAGGTCGAAGCGCAGCGAGTCGAGGAACTCGCCCGGGTCCTCGGTCTCCTTCTGCCAGTCCAGCAGCTGGCGCAGCCAGGCCATGTCGTTCACCGTGTCCTGGCCGGCGCTGCCCTTGGCGGCCTGCGGGACGTCGGTGCGGACCTTGGAGGTGCCGGCGACGGTCTGCTGCTTGTACTTCCAGTGCGCGGCGATGCCGTACTCGGCGCGGCGGTGCATGTCGAAGGTGCGGATCTGCAGCTCGACGGGCTTGCCGCTGGGTCCGATGACCGTCGTGTGAAGCGACTGGTACATGTTGAACTTGGGCATCGCGATGTAGTCCTTGAACCGGCCCGGGACCGGGTTCCACCGCGCGTGCACCGTACCGAGGGCCGCGTAGCAGTCCCGAACGGTGTCGACGAGGACGCGGATGCCCACCAGGTCGTAGATCTCCGCGAAGTCGCGGCCGCGGACGATCATCTTCTGGTAGACGCTGTAGTAGTGCTTCGGGCGGCCCGTCACGGTGGCCTTGATCCGGGCGGCTCTGAGGTCGACCATCACCTCGTCGGTGACGACGGCCAGGTACTCGTCCCGCTTGGGCGCCCGCTCGGCGACCAGGCGCACGATCTCGTCGTACATCTTCGGGTAGAGGATCGCGAAGGAGAGGTCCTCGAGTTCCCACTTGATCGTGTTCATGCCCAGCCGGTGCGCCAGCGGGGCATAGATCTCGATGGTCTCGCGGGCCTTCTTCTCCTGCTTCTCCCGCTTGAGGTAGCGCATGGTGCGCATGTTGTGCAGCCGGTCGGCGAGCTTGATGACGAGGACGCGCGGGTCCTTGGCCATCGCCACGACCATCTTGCGGACGGTCTCCGCCTGGGCGGCCTCCCCGAACTTCACCCGGTCGAGCTTGGTGACCCCGTCGACCAGCAGGGCCACCGCGTCGCCGAAGTCGCGGCGCAGGTCTTCGAGGCCGTACTCGGTGTCCTCGACCGTGTCGTGGAGCAGACCGGCCATCAAGGTGGCCGGGTCCATGCCGAGCTCGGCGAGGATGGTGGTCACCGCGAGCGGGTGGGTGATGTACGGGTCGCCGCTCTTGCGCTTCTGGCCGCGGTGCCAGCGCTCGGCGACCTGGTAGGCCTGTTCCAGCTGGCGCAGCGTCGCCGTCTCGATCTTCGGGTCGTTGCTGCGGACTATGCGGAGCAGGGGCTCCAGAACCGGGTTGTACGGGTTCGAGCGCTGGACGCCCAGCCGGGCGAGCCGGGCGCGCACCCGGTTGGAGGACCCGGCCGACTTCGCCGACGCGGGCTTGACCGGCGGGGCCGGCGGGGGCGTGGCGGCGGCCGCCTTGGCCTGCTCGGCCTGCGGGTCGGGCTGCGCGGCGGAGATTGGCTGGACCTCGTCTGGCAAGAGCGCTCCTCAGCGGATCCGGTGCCCGTGTCCGGTCCGGATAACCCATCGTAGCGAGGGTTCGGCCACCCCGTTCCCCGAGCCTCCGCCTCACGCCGGTTCCGGCTCCCGTCGGCGTTCGAGGCGCGCGGTCCGGGGCGGAGCCCGGTCTTCCGCCCCGTCGGCGTTCGAGGCGCGGGTCCGGGGCCTGGTCCCCGGCCGCGGCGCCGCACACGCAAGCGGCGGGTACCCGGGACATCCC
>NZ_JBSGZI010000100.1:0-30934 GCF_053610945.1 Streptomyces sp. NPDC054849 | reverse complement strand
GCTGCACCAGGCCCAGCCGGGCAGCGTCACCCTTGGGGGGCGACCCCGGGCCCCCTGCCCCGGCGGTGTGCGGGGGTGCGGCGGCGGTCCGCTTGGTCGGCAGCCCGGCCGACCGGGCGGACCGCCGGGTCAGGGGGTACGCCTCAGGGGCGCGCGTTGAGCTCCGCGACGATCGACGCGGGGGTGTGGCCGCTGCCGTCCGAAAGGCGGTGGAAGTCGACGGAGACGAAGTTCGGGTCGCGGCCCCCGGCGGCGTGCCGGCACTGCTCGGCAATGCGGTTTCTCAGCTTGGTGCCGTTGTCCAAGGCCGCCGTGAGGACGGTGGGCACGTTGCGGTGGTGGCTCATCGTGAACAGCCGCCGGAATCCGGGTTCCTGCCGGTCAAGGGGCAGGTCGGACCAGCGACTGACGCAGTTGAGGTCGTTGCCGAGGTCACCCAGGCTCCAGTAGTTGCTCACGGTCCACGACTTGTCGTACATGACGCCCAGGTGCTCGCGGTCGGACCGGTCGGAGAAGATCAGCAGCCGCTTGCCGGAGGTGACGAGGTCGGCCACCTTCGGCCATCCGTTCTGCCGTACGCCCCACTCGTCGGGCCGGAACGCCATGTCGGACAGCCCCCTGACGCGGCCGAGGGACTGCCGCAGCTGCTCGGCGCCGACGTAGTCCTCGAGGAAGACCGTCACGACCTCCTGCGGGTGGGCGGCGAGGAAGTCCACCACGGTCTGCATCGTGCCGTGGAAGGACTGCCGCGGGAGGGCGTACGTGGCACCGGCGAAGGTCTTGCAGTCGCCGTGGCACAGGTACACGTCGCTGGGGTAGCAGTCGCTGCCGAAGCTGATGATGCACAGCCAGGTGCTGCGCTCGTACCAGTGCGCGTCCAGGCTCAGGCCGCGGACCCCGTTGTCGAGCTGGGCGCGCACCGATTCGGACTGGTTCACCGAACTCCAGCGTGAGTCCTCGTAGTTGGTGAAGGCGTTGTGGGTGGTGAGGAAGGCGACCTCGTCGAGGCGGCGGTCGGCCCAGCGGGCGGTCGCGGCGTGGGCTGCTGCTGGGTCGGGTGCTGAGCGGGGTGCGGCCGGGCCCGTGACGGCTGCCGTGGAGGACGCGGCTGAGACACCGGCTCGGCTCGGGGTGGTCGCGGCGGTCGCGGTGGTCGCGGTGGTGATCGTGCCCAGGAGGGCCCATAGGAGGAGGCACACCAAAGAGCGTCGGCCGCTTCTTCGCAGGAGCGCGGCGGAGGCGCTGCGGGGGGAGGTCTCCGGTGCGCGGCGAGGGCGCCCACGCAACGCCATGTGCGTCATGTTCATGTCAATCATGGGCGGAGGGTAGCGCGCGGGCCGTCGATCCGCTTCCCCGCGGACGCGCACGGCCGGTATCCGTCGGTGCGAAGCGACGGCCGGCGAAGGGACCGCGCAAGGGTCCAGTGGTGGGCGACGGGACCGCGCCAGGCTTCAGTGGTGGATGACGGGACCGCGCCAGGGTTCAGTGGCCCGCGAGCGCCTTGACGAGGGCGACGGCCAGGCCGATCGCCGCGTCGAGGGCGCCGGCCAGCAGGGCGACGGCTGCCCCGCTGCCCATGCGGATGCCGCCGTACCAGCCCCACCCGAACAGACTGGCGACGCTCACCCCGGCCGCGGCGTGGAGCGCTGTCTGCAGGCCCATCACGCCCAGGGCGGCGGAGCCGATCAGGATCAGTGGCCCGACGGCGGACAGCAGCAGGGGACTGCCGACCCACAGCATGTGCCGCAACTCCGCGCCGGTGGCGAGCCGGCCGTGCACCACGCGGTGGGCCTGCTGATCGGCCACGAGGGTCGCCAGCCACAGCCCGACGGCGGCGGTCAGCACCGTGGCCGCAGCCCCGGCGGCGTTGACGTGCTCCGACGCGGCGAGGCCGATCACCACGGAAATCATGGTGATGGTCGCGTACAGCCGCTCCTTCAGCCGGGCGGCGGCAGTGGCGGCAGTCTCGCTGGCGGTGGCGGTGGCGGTGGCGGTGGCGGTGGCGGTGGCGGTGGCATCGGCGGTGGCGTCGGCCGGGTCAGGCCCGGGACCGGTGCCGCCGGCTTCCTCGTGACCCATGCGGGCACCCTACGGGCCGTCCCGTCATCCGCGGTGAATCAGCGCGGGGCGTCGGATGAGGCGGCACCGCACGACGGGGCCGCCGGACCCGGGAGGTCCTCTGTCGCGACACGGGCTCACCGGCCACACTGATGGCTTCGGGGCGGAACGCCCCCGTGACGAGGAGGTGCTGAGACGGTGTCGGGTATCCCTGCGGAGCGGTCCGCTCCGGTCGTACGGCCCGCGGTGTGGGAGACGTACGGGCCGGCCGATCTCAGCGCCGTGCCGGTGTTCGCCGGAGGGTTCATCAACTTCGGCTATTGGCAGGCCGTCGATCTCGAACGGCCGCTGTCGCAGGACGACCGGATCCGCAGCGAGCAGGACCTCTACCGGCACGTACTCGACGCGGTCGGCCCCGAGAGCGGTCGGGCCGTGGAGATCGGCTGCGGTCTCGGCCTCGGATGCGCCCTCGCCCTCGACGAGTACGGGCCCACGGCGGTCACCGGCGTGGACGTCCACCCCCAGCAGCTGCAGCGGGCCCGCCAAGCGAACTCCACGCTCCTCGCCGCGCAGCCGGACCGGCTGCGCTTCGTACTCGGGGCGGCGGAGGGCATGCCGCTCGGCGATGCCGAGTACGACTGCCTGTACAGCGTCGAGGCGGTCCAGCACTTTCCGGACCTGCCCGCCTTCGCCCGTGAGGCGCAGCGGGTGCTGCGGCCCGGTGGGCGGGTGGCGGTCGCCGGCTTCTTCAGCATCGACGGCGCGCCCGAGCCTACGTCGAAGCCCGGGCGGGAGCCCGCGCCCGCGGAGAGGCTCGCGGACATGCTCGACTCGTTCGCGAGCGGCCTGGACATCGCGCGACCTGTGTCCCGGCTCGCCGATGCCCTCGCCGAAGCCGGCTTCGACGGCGTCCGGGTCGCCTCGATCGGTCCGCAGGTCTGGCCCGGCTGGGACCGCTGGCTGGCCCGCCTCTGGGAGCCGGGCACCTGGCCCCGGAACTTCCTGGCCGCCTGGGAACAGCAGCTCCTGGACTACTACCTGGTCACCGCCACCCGCCCGTAGCCTCCGGCGGGGGCCGTGGGCGCCGGGTCCGCGCCATGGTGTTGCCCTGTTGCCCTGTTGCCCTGTTGCCCTGTTGCGCTGTTGCCGGTTCAGGGGCATCCGTTGGTCAGGAGCACGTAGCAGACGTGGTCACGATGGATGAACGTGGCCGTATCGGAGTCGCTGCCGTCGAAGTACGCCGGCCGGAGCGGCTCTTCGTGGCTGTGGTAACCGGTCGAGCGCAAGAAGTCGGGTACGACCGAGGCGAACAGCCACGCGGAGCCGGGCCGGCCCAGCAGCTGATGGGCGAAATCGTGGACCAGTCGTTCGGCGTCCTTCCCGGCATAGTGCTGGTTATAGGGGCTGAACGCTTCGCAGAGCATCCATCTCAGCTTCGCCACGAACCCCTCGTGGTCGAGCGGGCTGACCGTCGCGAGGAATCCGTCACGCAGGAGCGGGCGTTCGACGCAGGCTCCGTCGAAGTCGTCCGAGAGGTTGTACCAGTCGCGCCGACGGTCGGCGGCGAGCATCATCTCCTCGAACAGGCTGCTCCGGAGGAAGGTGTGGAGGACGTGCTGCCGGTTCTCGGCGGTGACGGGCACGTCCACGGCGATCTTCAGCAGCAGGGTGTTGCTGTTCATGGAGTGGTCCACGGCCGACAGGAACGCGTCGACGGCAGGGTGCTCCAGATCGTCGGACAGATCAGTGAAGTCCACGGCCTTTCCCCTTTGTTCGCCCCGCCGCCACCACACGTGTGAGTTGCCGCAGTCTTCCGGACCGTCGCCCGTGCATTCAAGGTGTATCGGTTCGGCAAGGTGAACTAAGGAACGTTCGTCAGGTCCAGCAGGGCATGGCGCGCCGCCGTGCGTGCCCGCTCGAGCCGGCCGCCGCGCCGCCGCCGTCGCGAGGCCGTGCAGGACGCCGGGAGCGTGTCTTCGGAGAGCCAAAGAGGTCGCGGCACGACGAGGCGTCCACCGCCTGGAGCCGAAGCCCGCACGTTCGATCGCTTCCGGCCGGCGCCGGTCAGCTGGTTCTGGGGGCCTGGATCACATGGCTGACTTTGATCGGCCTCCCAAATTTCACCGGGAGCGCAAGTGTGGGGCCGCGACGGCGTCTCCCCTCAAGGTTGTCCCATAACGGCGGTGTGCAAGTGAGATGATCTCTCATGCCGTCAGTGTGCTCGCGATCACTGACAACGCCCGCGGGCCCAGTAACGCGCATCTGGATCTTCCCCGGACGGGCGGAGATCCCTGGCGGGTGCCGGCGGTACCGAGATTCCCGGAGGGAAACGGCTGACCCCGGGCGCTCGCCGAGGGCCCGGCCGACGCCGGGGCGGCGAAGGGTTTGGTGTGCGGGGCCGACGGAACCGGGTAACGTCTTTGTCATGTTCTTCCAGAGGCCGATGTACGAGTGAGAGCGTGATGGGCCCCTGCTGACGTCCTTCGACGTCGCCGCCCGTCCCTCACCGAGCATCCGTAGATCACTTCACTTCATTACCGGGAGAACCCGTGACCGTCAGCAAGAACATCAACAACCCCGTGGGCATGGGCGGCGGCCAGCGCAAGAAGCTGTCCCGCGCCGAACGGCAGAACAACGGTCCGCACCGCAACCTCGACCGCCAGGGCGCAGCCGACCAGAAGGCGGAGCTGGTGCGCAAGATGCGCGAGAAGGCAGACGCAGCCGAGGGCGCCGGGCCGGCGGGCGACGACACCGCCCAGAGCTGACGCACCGCCGCCGCAGAGCGGCACCGCACGCGGCAGGGCCCGTACCGCGACGAGCGGTACGGGCCCTGCCGCCGTACCGGGCGCGGCCGCCCGCTCAGTTCTCAGCCGACCACCCGGGGCAGCCCCACATACAGCAGCCCGCTACAGGACACAAGCAGGCAGTGCTGTCGCTTGCACGCCGGCGAACCAAGGGGCTGTGGGCAATGATCCGCGCGGAGCGTGCTATTAATCTGCACCACCAGTTACCACGGCCGCCTGTCATCCTGATGGGGAAGTCGTCGTTCAACCCTCAGGCGGCCCTGGGTGGATCAGTCGATCCAGATCAGCATCGCGTGACCGGCGGATGCGGCGCCCCGGAAGAACTCTGTCAGGGGAGTGAAGAGGTCGCCGGCCCACTCCAGTGAGGCGGGCGAGTCCCAGATCTGGGGGTAGACCTCGGCCTTGGTGAGTTCGGAGGGGTCGACACCCTGAATGAGCTGGTCATACGTCGTCCGGTGCAGGGTGTCAGCGGCCAGCTGTACTCGCTCAGGGCTCAGGTAATGCGGCGGTCCGTAGCCCCAGTCATCGGTGGCGACGGGTTCCTCGCCGTGGACGACGTCGACGGGGAAGGCCGAGCGTTGCAGGAGGAACCCGAGCAGGTGCCACGTCTGGTGTGTAGTGAAGTGCCGCGCCTCGGCCGGTGCAGGCACACCCTCCGCCTGCGCGTCCTGCGTCTCCTCGGCGAGATCCCACGCCCACTCGGGATCCTTCAGGGCCCGGTCCAGTTCGGCAGGCGTGACGCGCAGGTACTCCCCGTTCATACTCATGGGCGGCAGCATACGGAGCGTCTCCGACAGAGCATGGGTTGCAACGACGATCCAGGTCCAGCGGTCGGCTGCGTCAGAACTGCGGAGCCGTGGTCCGGGTCCAACCGAGGGTGTGCTTGAGCATCCGCGGAACTTCGGGGAGGGGGTTGGTCAGGCCGTCTCCGTCGTAGTCGGCAGGATGCTGGAGCCCAGGCAGTCAGCGGATTCCGGAGTCGGGATGCACGGCATCCCATTCCTGGCGTGCACGCGCGATGGCATCGCGGTGGTCGGCTGACCAATCCGCGAGGGCTTTCACCAGATGTGTGAGGCTGTGGCCCATCGTCGTGAGCTCGTACTCGACCTGCGGAGGCACTGTCGGGTGCACGGTCCGGGTGATCAGCCCGTCGCGTTCCAGCCGACGCACAGTGAGCGTCAGCATCCGCTGCGAGATACCGGGTATGGCGCGTTGCAGCTGTCGGAAACGACGTACGCCCTGGGCCAGTTCGACCACGACCAGGACCGACCATTTGTCCCCGATCCGGTCGAGCACCTCACGGATGCCGCAATCCTCGTGCTCGTCGCCGCAAGTGACCACGGGTTCGGTGGTTACTCCTGTGTGCCCTACTGACATGGAAGTGCCTCCTTACGCTTCGTGACGTACACCCGCAGGATGATCCCGGTTACCGAAGAGAACCTACCGGAATGGGACGACCCTGATGATCCTGGTTACTGGAGCTGCCGGCGCCTTGGGCGCGCTGATTGCCGAGCGGCTGGCCGACCGTGACGACACGGTCCTGGGAACGCGCGATCCTCGGCAGTTCCCGGCTGTGCTGCCTGTCCGCCACATCGACTTCGACGAGCGCAGCACCCTCATCAGGGGCTTCGACGGTGTGGATGTGCTGGTCCTGATCTCCGCGGGCCGCGGCGAGGACGACATCGTCATAGCCCGGCACGGCGCGGCCATCGACGCCGCAGAGAAGGCCGGTGTGGGGCATGTCGTCTATACGAGCCTGACCGCCGAGGGTGATCACCTCCCTTACGCGCTGCCGCACCGCTGGACGGAGAGGCGGCTCCGGGAGAGCACCATGGGGTGGACGATCCTGCGCAACGGCCTCTACGCGGAGTTGCTGGCCGGGCTCGCGCCGTTGGAGGGCGGCCGGATCACTGCCCCGCTCGGTGAGGGCCGTCTGGCAGCCGTTGCACGGGCGGATCTGGCCGACGCCGCGGTACGGGTGGCGGTGGAGGCACCGGCTCACGCAGGACGCATCTATGAACTCGTCGGCGAGCAGGCGATCGGCGGCGCCGACCTGGCCCGCGCACACGGACCGCACGTCACCTATGAGCCGGAGACGCTCGGCCAGGCCCGCGCGCGCATCGCCGCCTCCGGCGCCGAACCGTTCCAGGTGCCGATGCTGGTGGGTACCTACTCCGCCATCGCTGCCGGATTCATGTCCCGAACCGGTGGTGACCTTCGTCAACTCCTGGGGCGCGAACCCCGGTCCCCGCTCGCGGCAACCCTCGCATAGCCCCCAGAACACAGGCGCCGCGCAGGCAGGAAAGTTCTTGAGAGGTGCATCACCGCCTACGCCCCTACGGCCTGGCCCTCACATCAGGTGTCCGGTATCTCGTGGCCGCCACGGAGAGCGGGATCGTCTGACCCACCAGGACGCACACCCGCCTCCCGGAGTGGCTCGCTCCGGTGGTGGCCCGGCTGCCGGTCCGTGCCGGATTTCGAGACGGGTGCGGCCGGTCCTGAGGCGAGGGTGAGGATCGGCCATATCAGTGGCGGAATATGCACCTTAATTCGATCACGGCATCGTGCTTGGATGGCGCGACAACCCTAATTCGTTTACAGGTGAACAGTTTTGATGGACCGGCGGTAACTCCTCGAAGCGTCCAGGTTACGGAGATGAGAGAAAAAGGCTACGGGTGCTGAAGAGGCCATCCGGTCGGCTCGACTTCCGCAAGATCCGTTATGTAGTGTTCCCGTTATTCACCGCCCAACGGGGGGCGGACGGCAACTGCGGCCTTGGTCCGGACTATTTCCGGCGTGTGGCGGGCCCGCAGAACCGGCGACCACCGCCCCCGTCGCGCTCCCTATAGGGGGAATGCGTGTACCGACACGGGGGATCAGTCATCCGGTTCCAGCTTTTGGGGCCTTTGAGCATTGCGCACGGCCCTGAAATCGTCGTTCTCAAACCGTCCAAGCCGACCAGTCTGCTCGCCGCACTTCTGCTGCACCCCGGCACCATGGTGTCGACCACTTACCTCCTGCGCGCCGTCTGGGACGAAGAGCCGCCCGCCACGGCTCGCGCCGCGCTGCAGACATGCGTCCTGCGGCTGCGCCGGTTGTTCGCCAAGTACGGCATATCCGCGACCACCATCGAGGCCGTACCCGGCGGTTACCGGATGCACAACGACCCCGAGACCCTCGACCTTGTACTGTTCCGCATGCTCACGGCCCAGGCCGCGACGGCGGCCGGCCCGGGGGAGGAGCTCTACCGGCTCCGGGAGGCGCTCTCGCTCTGGCAGGGCCAGCCGCTCGCCAACGTGGCCTCACGTCTCCTCCAGCAGGACGCCGTGCCCGCACTCGAACAGGAGAGGCTACGGGTGCTGGAGCGGGTCTGCGACCTCGAACTGGCCGCGGGGAACTGCCATCAGGTCCTGGTCGACCTGTACGAGAGCGCACGACGGCACCCGGTGCGCGAACGCTTCACCGAGCAGCTCATCGAGGCCCTCTACCGCACCGGCCGACAGGCAGAGGCGCTCGCCGAGTACCGCACCGTGCGCGACCGGCTGCGCGACGAACTGGGCATCGACCCGGGTCCGGGGCTGCGGCGACTGGAACTCGCCATCCTGCGCGCCGAGGACCTGGCGCCCGCACCGCCGGAGACCGCGCGGGCGGGGACCGTACGGGCGGGGACCGCGCGCGAGGCTCCCGCGCTGCCCTCGGGCGCGGCCGCCCCGGCGCGGGTGAACCGGCCGGTGCTGCCCGTCCCCGCCTTCGCCGGGCGTGAGGGTGACCGGCGGGCCATGGCCGCACGGCTCACCTCCGCAGACGGGCCGCGCCTGGTCGTCGTCTCGGGGGCGCCGGGCATCGGCAAGTCGGCGCTGGCCCGCCAGACCGCGCACGACGTACAAGAGGGCTTTCCGGGAGGGGTGTTCACCCTCCAACTGGCCCGACCGGACGGGACCGCGCTCGCCGTCGAGGAGGCGGCGCGGCTGCTGCCCGAGCCCGAGCCCGGCGCCGGGCGGCGGCTGATCGTGCTGGACGGCGCGGCCGGAGCCTGGCAGGTGCTGCCGCTGCTGCCCGCGGTGGTCGACGCCTCCGTCCTCGTGACCAGCAGGCGCGATCTGGCGGCGGTCGTCGCCACGCACGGCGGCGCGGTGCACCGGCTCGACGTACTCCGGCCCGCCGAGGCGTACGGGCTGCTGGCAGGGCTCGTGGGCGCCGAGCGGATCGCAGCCGAGCCGGCTGCGGCCCGGGAACTGGCCTCCGTATGCGGCCACTTCCCGCTCGCCCTGCGGATCGCCGCAGGACGGCTCCTGACCCGGCCCGGCCTGTCAGTCGCCGACTGCACGACCTGGCTCGCGGAGGATCCCCCCGCGCGGCTGGCCCTCGCCGAGGACGCCCGGCTCTCGGTCCCCGAGGTGCTGGGGCAGGCGCTCGACGCGCTCGATCCGGAGCTGCGGGAGGCGTTCCTGCGGCTGGGCACACGCGCCGCGGACGACGACCTGTCGGCCGCGGAGAGCGAAGCAGTGCTCGAACAGCTCGTGGAGACAGGCCTGTTGGAGGACGGGCCACCCGGCCCTTACCGCCTTCACGACTTCCTGCGCATCTACGCGCGTTGGCACGTCCGCATGCACGACACGGCTGCGGCAGCAGCCGTGGTCGCACCGCACTGACCCTGCCCGTCCCTCGTCACCCGCACCTCCCTCCCCGAGCCCCTTCCTCTCCCTCTCCTCCCTCTCCTCTTCCTCCCTCCCCGTACCAGCCTCCTCCCCGATCCCGCCCAGACCGCACTCAGGGGTGTCCCCATGGCTCACGCCAGCTATACAGCCGTTGCCGCGACCCGTCCCCGGATCCGCCGGGACGTGCTGTTCACCCAGACGCCGGACGGCGTGCTGTTCCACAACGCGGACGGCGGCTTCCGCCTCACGGCGAAGTCCGCGTACCGCTTCGCGACGCTGATCGTCCCCCACCTCACCGGCGAGCACTCGGTCGCCGACCTGTGCCGGGGCCTCGGCGAGGCGCAGCAGGCGATGGTCGGCGAGCTCGTCCGGACCCTGTACGAACGGGACTTCGCCCGGCCCGTCGCCGCCCCGGCCGAGCGTGCCGCCGGGCAGGTGGAGCTCGCTCCGGACGTAGCCCGCCGGTACGCCCCGCAGATCGCCTACGCCGACCACTACGCCGACGACGCCGAGGCGCGCTTCCTGCGCTTCCGGGAGACCCGGGTGGCCGTCCTCGGCGACGACGAGGTGGCCCGCTGGTGCGCGTCGAGCCTGATACGCAACGGCTGTGCGACCGTCGGCGTGACGCCGGGCAACGACGCCCCGAAGCGCGACACCTCGGCGCCCGACACCTTGGCGCCCACCACCTCGGCGCCCGACACGTGGACGCCCACCACCTCGGCGCCCGACACCTTGGCGCCCGCTCCCTCCGTGCTCGGCATCCCGGCCCTCGAAGCCGAGGCCGCGGAAGCCGTGGCCGACGGCTGCCCGGTCGAACTGCGCACGCTGGCGCCGGCCGCCCGACACGCCCCCTCCTGGGCCGAACTGGCCGGCTACGACCTCGTCATCGTCACCGGCGGGCGGACCGCCCCCGCCCGGCTGCTGCCCCTGCTGCGCGCCGGGATCCCGGCCGGCGTCACGCTGCTGCCCGCCTGGTCGTACGGCTCCGACGCCGTGATC
Source organism: Streptomyces sp. NPDC054849 (assembly GCF_053610945.1). Taxonomy (NCBI): domain Bacteria; kingdom Bacillati; phylum Actinomycetota; class Actinomycetes; order Kitasatosporales; family Streptomycetaceae; genus Streptomyces; species Streptomyces sp. NPDC054849. The sequence continues at coordinate 20,415 of NZ_JBSGZI010000100.1, read as the reverse complement.
GGCCCCCTGATGGCCTCCGGCACCCCCGGCTGCTGGGCCTGCGCCGCGCTCCGGCTCGGCGCGGCCGCCGGCCGTGACCACGCCGCCGCGGCCGAGCTGTGGAGGGCGCTGGCCCTGCCCGGCAGCCCCCCGGTGGCCAGCCCGGAGCCGGGGCGGCCGCTGGCCGCGATGATCGGCAACCTCCTGGGGTACGAGGTCTTCCGCGCCACCTCGGGAGCCCTGCCCGCCGAGACCGCGGGCCAGGTGATCGTGCAGGACATGGCCTCGCTCGACGTCACGGCGGAGCCGCTCCTTCCACACCCGAGGTGCCCTTTCTGCTCCCCGGGCGAGGAGGAGGCGCGAGAGGCCGTGGCGCCCGTGGACCTCGCCGCCGCGGGCACCTCCGGCGCGCCCGCCCTGCCGACCCTGGAGACTGCACGCGAAGCGGACGCCCTGGTCGAGGAATTGAACCGGCGCTCCGCGCTCGTCCGCCCGTACACCGGCGTCTTCACGCGCTACGCCGACGAGCCGCTCACTCAGATCCCCCTCAAGCTGAGCGTGGTCGAGTTCGGCGCCGGCCACGCGGGCCCCCGGGCGATCGCGGCCTTCGACGTGCACCACGTCGCCGGGGCGCGGATGCGGGCGCTGGACGCCGCGGCCGTGGTCTACGCCGAGCACGTCGTTCCGGCGCACGTCGTTCCGGCGCACGTCGTTCCGGCGCACGGGGTCGCCGGCCGCGCCGAGGGGGCGGTCGCGGAGGGCTCGCTGACCATCGCCTCCGGCCTGCCGGGCACGGCCACCGCCTGGCAGCAGGCCGTCTCGCTCGTCACCAAGGAGCCCGCGCTCGTCCCGGCGGCCGCTGTCCGTCCCTTCGGCCCGCACAACGGCGACCGGCTCTTCGAGCGCACCCGCGCCGGCGCCGGCGCCGGACCCTCGCCCGCCGACGCGGCCGCCGCGGGCCTGCTCTCCGCCCTGGCCCACGATGCCCTGCTGCGGGCGGTACGCGGGAGCGCGGCCGCGCCGGTATCGCTGTCGGACGGGACGCCCGACGCCGAACTCGTCTTCCTCGTACGGTCGGCGGAGCGCCTCGGCCTGGACGTCGAGCTCCTCGACCTCGGCGAAGGCGCGCGTTCCGGAGTGCAGGTGCTGCTCGCCAGGGCCGGGGAACGCTGGGCCGTCGGCGCGGACCTGGACCGGCAGGTGGCGGCCGTGGCCGCGCTGCGGGACCTGCTGGGCGCCGTGCAGTACGAGCAGGACGCCGCCGCCTCCGGCAAGCCGGCCGACACCGGTGATGCGCTGCTGCAGGACCTCGACGCCCGCACCCTCACCCTCACCGCGTCCGCGGACGCCGGACCCGCGGACGCCGGCCCCGCGGACGCCGGCCCCGCGGACGCCGGCCCCCGCGCCCGACCCGCCGACGGGAACGCGGCCGCCGTCGGATGGTCCGAGGTGCTGGACCGGTTGCGGGCGGCGGGCCGTGACGCCTACGTCGTCCCCACCGGGGCCTCGGACCTGGCCTCGGCAGGACTCCACACCGTCAGAGTGCTGCTGACCACCGCCCAGGAGCCGGGCGATGACCACTGACCTGCTGACGGCCGGCCCCGAGGTCGCCGACGCGCTCGGTGCCGGCGCGGCGGCCCGCTTCACCGCCCTGCTGGACCGCGCCCTCGGGTCGCTCGACGGTCCCCGGGTGAGGCTGTCGGCCCTCGGGCTCGGGGACGCCTTCACCCGCCCCGCCCCCGAGGCGGGCGGCAGCCCTGCGGTGCCCGTGCATCTGTACGGCCACCAGGCGGTCGTCGGGCCGCCCGGCGGCTGCGCCCGGTGCCTGGAACGCCGCTGGCAGGCGGTGCGGTCCGTCGCGCTCCGGGACGCCCTGGAACTCGGCGGCGACACCCTGGCCGCCGGCGACTGGCCGTACGCGCACCCTTTCGCCGCCGAGGCGCTGGCCGCGCTGATCGCGGCGGCGGCCGAACCCCGGCCCGGCACGCAGGGCCCCGGCGTCTTCCCCGACGTCCGGCTGCTGGACCTGCGGACGGGCTGCGTACGCCGCTATCCGCTGGTCCCCGACCCGCAGTGCCCGGTGTGCGCCGCCCCGGGGCAGGACACCGCGGAGGCGGCCGTGCCGGACCTGTCGCCCGCGCCGAAGTACCGGCCCGGCGTCTTCCGCACCCGCCCCCTCGAGTCGTACGGGATCGACGTGGCGGCCTTCGCGAACCCGCTGTGCGGGGCGCTGGGGCCCTCCCTCGTGCAGGACGTCTCCTCCACCTCCACCTCCGCGACCATCGGCTGCTTCTCGATGCGCTCGGGCGCGTACCTGCGCGAGACGTTCTGGGGCGGCCATACGGACTCCTTCGCGCACAGTGCGCGGGTGGGGGTGCTGGAGGGGCTGGAGCGCTACGCCGGGATGCGGGCGCGGGCGCGGACCACCAGCGTCACGGGTTCGCTGAAGCAGTTCGGCGCCGACGCGGTCGACCCGCGGGAGGCCGGCCTGTACAGCGAGGCCTTCCATCGGGAGAACCCGCGCGTACGTCCCTTCGACCCGGACCGGGAGATCGCCTGGGTGTGGGGCTGGTCGCTGCGCGACCGGATGCCCCGCCTGGTGCCGGAGATCCTGACGTACTATCACGCGCCCGGCCTCGAGAACCGGTTCGTGCAGGAGAGCTCCAACGGCTGCGCCTCCGGGGGCAGCGTGGCCGAGGCGGCGTACTTCGGGCTGATGGAGGTCGTGGAACGGGATGCCTTCCTGCTCACCTGGTACGGGCGCCAGCCGCTGCCCGAGATCGACCCGGAGAGCAGTTCCCGGCCGTCGACCCGCGCGATGGTCGACCGGCTGGCGATGTACGGCTACCGGGCCCGGTTCTTCGACACCCGGATCACCTTCCCGATCCCCGTCGTGACGGCGGTGGCCGAACGGTTCGACGGCGGCCCCGGCCGGATGTGCTTCGGTGCGGGAGCCGGCCTGGACCCCGAGTCTGCCCTGGACTCGGCGCTCTGCGAGATCGCCACGGACGCCGTCAACCTGCCCGGGCGCACCGAGCGCGACGAGGCCCGGCTGCGGGCCATGGCGGCCGACTTCGGCCTGGTCACGGCGCTGCACGACCATCCGCTCGTGTACGGGGTACCGGAGATGGGCCGACACGCGGACTTCCTGCTGCGCTCGCAGGGCCAGGGCCAGGGCCAGGGCCAGGGTCAGGGCCAAAGCCAGGGCCAGGGCGAGGGCGAGGGCCATGGGCGACACCGGACCGTGGCCGAGCTGCAGTGGCCCGACGCATGGGGCTCCGCCGCGTCCGACGACGTGCGCACCGACCTGGAGCGATGCGTGTCGGCCGTCACGGAGGAGGGTTTCGACGTCGTCGTCGTCGACCAGACGATGCCCGAGCAGCGCGCCCTCGGCCTGCACACCGTGAGCGTGCTCGTCCCGGGGCTGCTCCCCATCGACTTCGGGTGGTCCCGGCAGCGGGCCCTCGGCATGCCGCGGATGCGGACGGCCCTGTTCACCGCCGGGCTGCGCGAGCGCGTGCTGGAGCCCGGCGACCTGAACCCGGCCCCCCACCCCTTCCCCTGACCCGGCCGCCGCCACCGGCGTCCCACCCGAACGCAGGAGGACCCATGGGCTTCGCCCATGTCTACGCCCACGAGATCATGCACCGCGGCCGGGTGCCGATGGAGCCCGTCGACTTCGTGCCCGACTGGGCCGACCGGCCCCGCAAGGCCAAGTTCCATCCGTACGCCGAAACGATCCCGCTGCCGGAGCCGCCGCCGCACGCACCGCCGCGGCAGCCCGTGCCGGGCTTCACCCTGCCGTTGCTGTCCGGGATGCTCCAGGACTCGTACGGGCTGACCGGACGGCGTCTCGCGGTCCAGGCGAACACCGACCTGGCGGCGCTGCCGCACTACACGCACGCGAACTGGTCGCGGGGCACCGCGTCGGGCGGCGGGCTCTACCCGGTGGCCGTCCACTGGGCGGCCGGACCGGGCGGGCCGCTGACACCGGGGCTCTACCACTACGCGCCGCACCAGCACGGGCTGCGCCGCCTGCTGACGGGCGACGTCACCGGTCAGGTCCGCGACGCCCTCGGCTCCGGCTCCGGTGCGGGGGCCGGTGCGCGTGCCGGTGCGCGTGCCGGAGCCGGAGCGGGGGCCGGATCGGCCGCGGAGGCGACGCAGTACCTCGTCCTCAGCGTCAAGTACTGGCAGAACGCGTTCAAGTACAACAGCTTCTCCTTCCACGCCGTGAGCATGGACGTGGGCGCACTCGTGCAGACCTGGCGCCTGTGGGCCGCGCAGTACGGGCTGCGGATCGACCCGGTGCTGTGGTTCGACGAGGAACGCCTGGCCCGGCTGCTGGGCGTGGCGCCCGAGGCGGAGGGCGTCTTCGCGGTCGTTCCGCTGACCTGGGAGGGCGCGCCGGTGCCGCTGCCGGTGCCTGCCCAAGGCGAGCCGGTGTCCGCGGGCGGCGGCGCCAGGGACTGCGCCGCCGTCCGACACCGCGACGTCGAACGCTCCCGCCGCGTCCTCGTGTTCCCGACCCTGCAGCGCATCCACGAGGCCACCGTGGGGCGGGCCGCCGACCGCCCGGCGCCGGGCGCGCTGGACGCGGCCGCCGCCTTCCCGCCGCGCGGCGCCGACCCGCTGCCGCTGCCGGCGCCCTCCGCGCCGCCCGCCGTCACCGGACGGGCCCTGCGCGAACGCCGCAGCAGCTTCGGCCGCTTCGAGGCCTCCCGTCCGGTCGCGGCCGAGCAGTTCGCCGCCGCTCTGGCCGACTGCGCGGCCACCGGCTACGGCACGGAAGCCGAGAGCCCGGGCGGCCCCTCGCTCACCGCGCTGTACGCGTTCGTCAACCACGTCGAGGGCATCGCCCCCGGCGCGTACGCCTACGATCCGGCCGCGCACACCCTGCGCCTGATGAAGCCGGGGCCACCCGGCCCCTTCCTCCAGCGCCACTACTTCCTCTCCAACTACAACCTGGAGCAGGCCGGCGCGGTACTCGTCCCGACGGTCCGCACCACGGCGGTACTGGACGCCGTGGGCGACCGCGGCTACCGCCTCGTCGGCGGCACCATCGGTGCCGTCGCGCAGACCTTCTACACCACCGCCGCGTCCTTCGGCCTGGGCGCCGGCGTGGCACTCGGCTTCGACAACATCGCGTACATCGAGGAGCTGGGGCTGACCGGAACCGACGAGGCACCCCTGCTGATCATGCTGCTGGGCCACGAGCGCCCGCGGCCGGCCGACTTCCGTCACGAGATGGCCTGAAGGGAGCGGGACGATGAACACCACCGCATGGCATGTGGGCGACCTCTTCATGCTGCGCGTCGCGGGGCTCGCGCTGCGCGCCGTCGACGATCTGCGCGCCGGGGACACCCGCCGCTGGGCCGGGGACGTCCTCACCGCCGAGGCGGGACTGCGCGAGGGCGCCGAGCGGCTGGGCAACGTGCTCCACGCGGTCGTCGGGGCCACCGATCCGGCGCCGGACGGCCCGGGCGCGGCCCAGCGCCGCGCACTGCTGCGGCTGCGCCGCCAGATCCACAACGACCGGCTGCCGGCCCGGCCGGACGCGTCGACGGAGACGGCCGTGGAGGCCGTCGCGGCCGTGGACGAGGCCGCCGCAGAGCAGTTGGCCGGCTGGTTGCACCGGCGCCGGCTGCTGGACAAGATGCTGGCCGAAGGCCCGTCGCTGCTCACCGCGGATCTGTCCCGCAACCGGGCCGCACTGCGGCGGCTGGTGGCCGGCGACCGGCTGCGGCTCGGCCTGCTGCTGGCCTCGCCCGTGCTCGAAGGGCAGCTCGACGGGTACGCGCGCGCCGAGGGCGCACCGAACGGGCGGGCCCGCAAGGCTGAGCGGTCGGTCCTCTCGTACGTCTACCGGACGGCCTGCAAGACGAGCCCGTTCAGCACCTTCACCGCCGTGGCGACCGGCCGCTTCACGGACGGCGCCGCAGCGGGCGGGATGCGGGTGGCCGACGAGTGGAGCAGCCACGTGCGGCTCAACGTCGTGGTCCTCGCCCGGCTCGCGGAGCTGATCCTGGCCGATCCCGTGCGCCGCCGGGACCTGCCGCTGCGCCCGGCCTCGGGCTGGGGCCACGAGGAGGACCGGATCCGCTACGTGCGGCGCTCGGTCACCGCGGGTGACGACGCGGCCGCCGTCACCTTCGACGCGGTCAAGGACCGGCTGTTCTTCCTGCGCCGCAGCGGCACCCTCGACCGTCTCCTCGGCCTGTTCGCCGAGCGGTCCGAGCTGCGGCACCGGGACCTGACCGACTGGCTGGCCGCCGAGCACGCGGCCGACCCCGCCGACTGCGAGGCGTACGTCTCCGCCCTCCTCCAGCTGGGCATGGTGCGCGTGCCCTGCCTGGACACCCAGGTGCACAGCGGGGACCCGCTGCGGTCCTTCCAGCAGTCGCTGGCCTCGCTGGAGCGGCCCTGGGCCGACCGCCTCGCCGCCCTGCTCGAAGCGCCCGCCGCGGCCCTGGCCGGCTACCCGGCGGCCGGGCACGCGGAACGGGCCAGGCTGCTGCGGGTGCTGCGCACCGGACTGTGCCGGGCCCAGGAGGAACTCGGCGCACCGGACGCCGCCCTGCCGCAGACACTGCTGTACGAGGACGTGAGCGCCGGCAGCGACCTGCCCTGCCCGCCCCGCGACTGGACGGCGCTGCGCTCGGTCGAACGGATCCTGCCGGCCTTCGACCTCACACTCGCCCAGCGGATCACCTTCGAGGGGTTCTTCACCGCGCGGTACGGCGCCGGCGGCCGCTGCGAGGACCTCCTCGGGCTCGTGCACGACTTCCACGAGGACTTCTTCGACCAATACCTGTCGTTCACCGCACGGCGCAGACCCTTCGACGAGCGCGGTGAGTACGTTCCGGAGGAGAACTGGCTGGGCCTGCCGGGCATCCGGGCCCTGGACGCGGCGCGCCGGGCGTTCATCGGCCGGATGCGCCAGGCCTGGGCGGCGTACGAGGGTGCGCACGGGGGTGCGCACGGGGGTGCGCACGGGGCCGTCGGCGCGCAGCCGGCCGTCCTGCGCCTCGGCGAGGCGGACCTGGCGGCGGTCGCTTCCGAACTCGACCCGGTGACGCCGGACTTCGCGCCGCGCTGCCACCACCTCCAGCTCGCCCGCGATCCCGCCGACGGCAGCCCGCTGACCCTGCTGAACCGCTCGTACGGCGGACTTTCCTTCCCCTTCAGCCGGTTCACGCACGTCTACGACGAGCAGGGCGGGCCGGCCACCGACTTCTCCGGCGCACTGCGGGCCACGGCAGGCCGCGTCACCCCGGCCGGCGCGGTCTTCGCCGAGGTCACCGGCGGGCCGGCCACCACCAACCTCAATCTGCACGGCCGGCTCACCGACTACGAGATCGTCTGCCCGGGCGAAAGCGGCACGCTCCCGCCGGAGCGCCGGCTGCACCTGGACGACCTCTACGCCGAGCACGTGCCGCGGACCGGCCGGGTGGTCCTGCGTTCACACCGGCTGGGATGCGAGGTGATCCCCGTCTACCTCGGCTACCTGGTGCCGCTCGCGCTTCCCGCGATCCCGCGCACGCTCCTGCTGCTGTCCCCGTCGTCGATGTCGCCGCTCGACGTGTGGGTGGGCGTACCGGAGGGCGACGTGCGGGACAACGTGACCTCCCGGCCCCGGGTGGTCCACGGCGACGTCGTGCTCAGCCGCCGCAGCTGGACCACCACGGCGGGCGACCTGCCCGTCCAGGGGGCGCAGGAGGCCGGACACTTCCTCGACTGGCAGCGCTGGCGCCGCGCCCACGGCCTGCCGGAACAGGTGTTCGCGACCGTCTCGGCCGGCCCCTCGGCCGCCGGGGCCAAGCCGCAGTACGTCGACTTCGCCAGCCTCCTCTCACTCGCGGCCTTCGAGACGCTGCTGCGCGAGCCGGCGCACCGGGTCGTGTTCCGCGAGATGCTCCCCGACTCCGACGGCCTGCACGTGCACTCGGCGCACGGCGCCCACGTCGCCGAACTGGCCGTCGAGACCTTCACCACGACCACCCGAGACCAGGGCGACCTGGAAGACCAAGACGACCTGGACGACCGGGAAGACCAGGCAGACCAGGAAGGCGGCACCCGATGTCCGAGCTGACCCCGTCCACCGGCGCACGCGCCGAGACCCGCGGCGCCTGGCAGGCCCTGCACATCTTCTACGCCGCCAACCCGCAGCCACTGCTCGTGCAGTGCGTCCGGCCGCTGATCGCCGGGCTCACCGCCGACGGTCTGCTCGCCGGGCACTTCTTCATCAACTACTGGCTGGAGGGTCCACACGTGCGACTGCGGCTGCGCCCGGCGACACCCGAGGCCGCGCCCGAGGTGCGGCGCCGCGCCGAGGAGGCCGTCGCCGCGTTCCTGAAGGCCCGCCCGGCCCTGTACGAAGTCGACTCCGGGTTCCTCAACGAGTTCTACAACACGCTCTTCGACATAGAGTTCCCGGAGGGCGACCGGGCCGCCTTCATGGGCTCCGACGGCCGGATGAACCTGCGGCCGAACAATTCGTACTCCCGGGAACCGTACGAGCCCGAATTCGGAAAGTACGGCGGCCCCGCGGGCGTCGAACTCGCCGAATGGCACTTCGCCCGCTCCAGCGATCTGGTCATCGACGCCCTGCACCGCATGAACCTGCACCTGCGGACCGTCCTGCTGGGCACCTCCGCCCAGCTGATGATGGTCATGGCGGGCGTCTTCCTGCCGGACCGCGAAGAACTGGCGGGATATCTCGACCGGTATTACACGTTCTGGCACCAGGCCTTTCCCGGTACCGGGTTCATCGGGTCCGAGGAATACGACCGGACCTACGGGCAGACGGCGCCCGGGCTCGGCCGCCGCTTCGCCGCCGTGCGCGAGGCGCTCGCCTCCGGGGAAACCGGCCGGCTCCCGGCCTTCCTGGCCGGGTGGGCGGAGCACTGCCGGGAGCTGCGCGAGCGCGCCGAGGCGCTCGCCGTCGCCGGGGACCTGGTCTTCCGCTCCTGGGACGGCACCCGTGACGAGCAGGTGACGGATCCCGGCCAGGCCCTGCCGTTGCTGCTCTCCCCGTACATGCACATGACCAACAACCGGCTCCACGTCACCATCCGCGACGAGGCGTACCTCGCCCACCTGCTGGGCCGTGTGCTGCGTGAAAGCGAGAGGGAGAGCGAGGGCCGGACCGTGAGCCGGACCGAGGGCGCGGCGGTCACCCCGTGACCGGCGCTTCGTCGGCCTCGTCGGCCTCGTCGGCCTCGTCGGCCTCGTCGGCCTCCTCCGCGTCCTTCGCGTCCACTCGGGGGACCGGGGGGGTGCTGGGGCACCGGCCCGCCCTGCGGCCGGAGGTCCTGTTGTCCGCGCCGCTGCTCGACGGGCCGGCGACCGTCCATCTGGTCAAGGACCCGCTGTCCGGGGCCTCGTTCGAGATCGGGCCCAGGGAGTACTTCCTCGTCTCGCGGCTGGACGGCTCGCGCAGCCTGGCCGAGATCGGCGCCGAGTACGCGCACGTCTTCGGGCGGCGGCTCGGCGAGGCCAACTGGCAGCAGCTGCTGACGCTGCTCGGCACCCGCCGGCTGCTCGCCGGCGGCCCACCGCCGCCCGCACCCGCGCCGCCCGGCAAGCCGCTGGAGGGCACCCTGCTCCGCGGGACGCTCCGCCTGGTCGCGGACGCCGACGCCACCACGGCCCGGCTGCACCGCGCGCTGCGCCCGCTGCTGCGCCCCGCGGTGCTCGGCGTCCTGCTGCTCGGCTGCCTGGCGATGGAGACCGCGCTCGCCGTGTCGTTGGGCGAACTCACCGCCTCCTTCGGATGGTTGCTGCGACATCCGGTGCCCCTGCTGGCCGTGGCCACCCTCATGTGGCTGAGCACGGCCCTGCACGAGTTCGCGCACGGCGTCGCGGCCCGGCACGTCGGCGGCACCGTCGGCGAGATCGGGCTGCGGTGGCGGCTGCCCGTCGCCATCATGTACTGCACCGTCGACAACTACCGCTTCCTGGAACGACGCCGGCACCAGCTGGCGGTCGCCGCCGCGGGCGCCTTCGCCAACCTGCTCTTCCTGCTGCCGTTCTTCGGCTGGTGGGCGGCGCTGCCCGCAGGCGACCCCACCCGGAGGGTGCTCGCCGCGCTCCTGCTCATCGGCAGTGCGCAGGCGCTCGTCAACCTGATCCCGCTGCCCCCCTTGGACGGCTACACCATGCTCGGCCACGGCCTGCGCGTGACGCGGCTGGCTCCCGCCAGTTCGGGGTACCTGCGCCTGCGGATGCGCGACCGGGCGGCGGCCGCCGCCTACCCGCCGCGCGCCCGCCGCCTCTACCTCGGATACGCCCTCGGCTCCGCCGTACTCGTGCTGCTGCTGGCGGCCGGCCTGACGGGAGCCGTCTGGTACGCCGTCACCACCTGACCCCACGAAGCGGATCACCGGCAGGACCGGCGAGACGCCGGCCCGAAGACAGAGCCCGAAGACAGAGCACGACAGACACAGAGGGACGCACGACCCATGACGACTGACAGCACCCAGCCCCCCGACTCCCCGGCCATCGCCGTCCAGGACGTACACAAACGCTACGGCGACCGCCGAGCGGTGGACGGGGTGTCCCTCGACGTGCACCGCGGCGAGTTCTTCGGACTGCTCGGCCCCAACGGGGCGGGCAAGACCACCCTCATCGAGATCATGGAGGGGCTGCGGCAGGCCGACGACGGCACGGTCCGCGTCCTCGGCCAGAGCCCCTGGCCCCGCAACACCGCGCTGCTGCCCCGGATGGGCGTGCAGACCCAGGCCTCGGCGTTCTTCGTACGGCAGAGCGCGCGCGAGCACCTGGCGACGGTCGCCGGCCTGTACCGCTGCGACCCGGCGGCCGCGGACCGCACGCTGGAGAGCGTCGGGCTCACCGGGCAGCGGGACGTCATGGTGGAGAACCTCTCCGGCGGCCAGCGCCAGCGCCTGGCCATCGCCTCCGCCCTCGTCCACAGCCCGGAGCTGATCTTCCTGGACGAGCCGACGGCCGCCCTGGACCCGCAGGCCCGCCGCGATCTGTGGGAGGTGCTGCGCGCCCTCAAGAGCCAGGGCCGCACGATCGTCTACACGACCCACCACCTCGACGAGGCCGAGGCGTTGTGCGACCGCGTCGCGATCCTCGTCGGCGGCAGGATCGCCGCCCTCGACTCGCCGCACCGGCTGGTCACCGCGGCCGGCGCACCGTCGCGCCTGCTGCTGCCGGTGGGCCGGCTCGGCGTCGAGGAGGCAGCGGCGCTGCCCGGCGTGGACCGGGCCACCCTCCAGGGCGGCTCCCTGGTGCTGGAGACCTCGGCGCCCGGCAAGGTGCTCCAGGCCGTGGACGCACTCACCGGACTGGACGGGGTGATGACCCGTACGGCGACGCTGGAGGACGTCTACCTCGAACTCACCGGCGCCGCACACATCGGCCCCCAGGCCGGCCCCCACACGCAGACGGAGCACCAGGCATGAGCGCATACACGGCCCTGACCGCGGCCGGCTACCGGGCGCAGGTCCGGGACAAGGCCACCCTCTTCTTCACCTTCGCCTTCCCGCTGCTGTTCCTGGTCGTCTTCGGCCTGATCTTCAGCGGGCAGGAGGTCGAGGAGACCGGCCGCCCCTACATCTCGTACATCGCGCCCGGGGTGATGTCGTGGGGCGTCGCCAACGCGGCCGTCTTCGGCATGGCCTTCACCCTGATGCAGTGGCGGCGCGACGACCTGCTGCGGCTGATCCGGCTGACGCCGACCCCGCTCACGACCGTGCTCGCGTCGCGGTACGTGCTGGCCCTGGCCGTGGGTGTGGTGCAGGCGGCCGTGTTCGTCGCGGTGGCGATGCTTCCCGGCTTCGGGCTGGTCCTGGACGGGCGCTGGCCCCTGGTGCTGCCCGCTCTCGTCCTCGGGATCACCGCTTTCCTCGCCATCGGCGTGATCGTCGGCACGTACGCGAACACCCCGGAGGCCGTCGCAGCCATCGCCAACTGCCTGATGGTGCCGATGGCCTTCCTGTCCGGCTCGTTCCTGCCGCTGGACATGATGCCGTCGTGGCTCCAGTCGGTCTCGCTCGCGCTGCCGCTGCGGTACATGAACGACGCGGCGACCGGTGCGCTCACCGGCACCGGATCCCTCGCCGCCATCGGCACCGGCTGCGCCGTACTGCTCGGCTTCGCCCTCCTCTTCGGCGCGATCGGGCTGAAGACCTTCCGCTGGAGCAACCGGACATGACGACGACCCCGGTACGTCCGCTCGCCCCCGACGGGACTCACCTGGAGGCGGCCCGGCGGGAGCTCGCCCGGGCGATGGAGCCGCTCGGCGCCGTCGTGGTGACCCTGGGCGTCCACGACGCCCTGGGGCCGCGCGCCGCCGACCCGTTCGCGGCGGTCCGGCCGGGCGCGACCGTGCACCTCACGGCCCGGGAGGTACTCGTCGGCCCGTGGGGCGGCGACGGCTCCGCGCCGGCGTGCGGCCAGTGCCTGGCCATGCGCCGCCAGCGGCTGCGCAGCCGCAGCGAGCGCGACGCGCTGGAGACCGGCAGCGGACCGGGCACGCCCGCCGGTCCCGAGTGGCCGCGGCTGTCGCCGTACGCGCACGACGCCGTGTACGCGCTGCACGCGGCCGTCCACGGCGGCCGGGTCGGCGCACCCGCCGGAGCGGCGGCCGACCGGGCGCTGCCCCAGGTGTCCCGGCTGGACCTGGAGACGCTGCGGATCCGGACGTATCCGCTGCTGGCCGACCCGCTGTGCCCCGACTGCGGTCCCCGGGGCGCCGACGCCCCGCAGCCCTTCGTGCCCGCGGCCCGGCCCAAGCCCGAGCCCGCCGCACAGCGGCTGCGGGCCGCGTCCTCCTACCCGATGCCGTACGAGGCGCTGGCCAATCCGGTGACGGGGGTGCTCGGCGGCGGCACCTGGCTCAACGTCACCTCGCCGACCACCGCACCGGTCGCGGGGAGCGTCTTCATGCGCGGGTACGCGGGACTGACGGACGTCACATGGAGCGGGCAGGCCAACAGCTTCACCGCGAGCCGCGACCTCGCCTACCTGGAGGGACTGGAACGGTACGCGGGAACCCACCGCCGCACCGGGAACACCTTGCTCACCGCCTCCTACGCGGAACTGGGCGAGCGCGCGCTCGACCCGGCCACGTGCGGGTTCTACGCCCCCGAGACCTACCGCGACGACCCGCTCGTGTCCCCGTTCGACCCGGAGCGGCCCATCCCGTGGGTGTACGGGCACTCGCTGCGCGACGACCGGCCCGTCCTGGTCCCGGCCCGGCTGGTGCACTACAGCGCGGGGCTCGCCGCCGACAACTTCGTCTTCGAGTGCTCCAACGGCTGCGCGATCGGCAGCTGCCCGGAGGAGGCGCTGCTCGGCGCCCTGCTCGAACTCGTGGAGCGGGACGCGTTCCTGATCGCCTGGTACGCGGGACTGCCACTCACCGAGATCGACTTGGCGACGGTACCGGGAGCGGCGGTGCGCACGATGGCCGACCGGGCGGCCCTGCAGGGATACGACGTGCACGCCTTCGACAACCGCATCGACCTGGCCGTCCCGGTGGTGACCGGGCTCGCGGTGCGGCGCGACGGCGGCCCCGGGCTGTTCTCCTTCGGCGCCGGCGCCGCGCTCGACCCCGCCACGGCGGTCGAGGCCGCGCTGTCCGAGGTGCTCACGTACATTCCGCACCTGCCCCGCCAGGTCGAGGAGCGCCGGGGCGAACTGGAGGCCATGGCGCACGACTTCAGCCGGGTGCGGCACCTGAAGGACCACGCCCAGCTGTACGGGCTGCCCGCGATGGCGGAGCACGTACGGCCCTACCGGGAGCCGGTGGCCGTGCGCGCGATGGACGACGTGTACCGGTCCTGGACGGAGCACGGGCGGCCCCGCACCGGTGACCTGCGCGACGATCTGCAGGTCTGCGTCGACGCGTTGGTGCGGGCCGGGCACGACGTCGTCGTCGTCGACCAGACCACGCCGGAGCAGCGGCGGATCGGTCTGCACACCGTGTGCGCGGTGGTGCCGGGACTGGTGCCGATCGACTTCGGCTGGTCCCGTCAGCGGGCCCCGTACCTGCCGCGGCTGCGGAGCGCGCCGCGGCGGGCGGGGCTGCGCCCGGCCGACCTCACCGACGCCGACATCCGCATGGTTCCGCACCCGTTCCCGTAGGCGTCGCACGCCCCTGGCGGGCGGATGCCCCGGTCCTCGCGCGGGCGAGGGCCGGGGCATCCGTGCGTCTGCTGCCTGACGGGTCAGGCGGAGCAGGAGGTGGTGCTGGTGGTCGAGGAACAGGTCGAGGTGGAGCTGCAGCTCGTGGAACCGGCGAGCACGACCTCGCTGGCGTCCGAGTAGTCGGAGATCTCGAAGGTCTCGGACTCCAGCTCCAGGATCTCGTCCGCGAGCGAGGCGAGCGGCGACTTCTCCATGATGACTCCTTCTGGTGCGGGGACGGCACCGGCCTGCGCCGTGCCTGCCCTCATCAGAGCCGGTGCCGCCGTCACCGGACCCGTCGTGCCGCTGACACTCCTCTGACACGACGTGTCAGCGCCCTGTCGTTCCCGCTCCCGCAGCGCCGGCCGATCATGACGGCATGACCGGCCACGCACCCACACCGCTCGACCGACTGGACGCGCACCTGCACGACCTGACGACCTTCTACCTGGAACTGCACCGGGACCCGGAGCTGTCGGGGGCGGAACGGCGTACGGCGGACCGCTTCGCCGGCCGGCTGGAGGCGGCGGGGTACGCGACCACGCGCGGCATCGGCGGACACGGAGTGGCCGGTGTCCTGCGCAACGGTGACGGCCCCACCGTCCTGCTGCGGGCCGAACTCGACGCCCTGCCGGTGCGGGAGACGAGCGGACTGCCGTACGCGGCCGACGGCGAGGCGGCGCACGCCTGCGGGCACGATCTGCACCTGGCCGCGGCGGCGGGCGCCGCCACCCTGCTGGCGGAGGCGCCGCAGGCCTGGCGCGGCACGCTCCTGGTGGCCGGGCAGCCGGCCGAGGAGACACTGGAGGGAGCCCGGGCGATGCTGGCCGACGGTCTCTACCGGCGGTGCGGCCGGCCGGACGACGTACTGGCCCAGCACGCCGCCCCGCTGCCGGCCGGGATGGTGGCGCACGGGTACGGCCCCATGACGGCCGGCAGCGTCACCTTCCGGGTGGTGGTGCACGGACGCGGCGGGCACGCGGGAGCCCCGCACCTCGCCGTGGACCCGGTGGTGGCGGCGGCTCACGTGGTGACCCGGCTCCAGACGGTGGTGGCGCGGGAGGCCGCCCCGGCGGAACAAGTGGCGGTGACCGTCGGCTCGTTCCGTGCCGGAGACCGGGCGAACGTCATCCCGGACCGCGCCGAACTGGCCCTCACCGTCCGGGCGGTGAGCGAGGCCTCGCTGGCGCGGGCCGCCGAGGCCGTGGAGCGGATCGTGCGCGCCGAGTGCGCGGCCGCGGCCTGCCCCCGGGAACCCGAGATCGTCCGGCTCTCCGACTCGCCCGTCACCCACCCCGATCCGGCAACGACGGCGGCCCTACGGGAGGCACACACGGCCGAGTTCGGACCGGAGCGGGTGGCGATGTGGCCGCCCTCGCTCGCGACCGAGGACTTCGCCCTGTTCGGCGACGCGGGCCTGGACGTGCACGGTGAGCGGGGCATCAGGCTCGGCTACTGGATGCTGGGCACGGTCGGCCCGGCCGCCTGGTCCCGCGCCCCCGGCACGACGGCGGCCGAGAGACTGGCGGCCCTGCCGGCCAACCACGCCCCGGACTTCGCCCCCGACGTGCGCACCGCCCTGCCGTCCGGCATCCGCGCCCTGACCAGCGGGGCACTGGCACGGCTCGGCTCCCCTCAGGGCGTGCGTCTTTCGGATCGTGTCGGTCGAGTCCGGGGCCGGTGAACGCCAGGGTCAGGTGAACGCCGGGTCAGGCGCGGCGCGGGGCCAGGACGCAGAATTCGTTGCCCTCCGGGTCGGCGAGCACGACCCACGTCACCTCGTCGCCCTGCCCGACGTCGGCGCGGCGCGCGCCCAGCCCCAGCAGGCGCTGTACCTCCGCGTCCTGGTCGTCCGGGCGGAAGTCGAGGTGGAGGCGGTTCTTCGACGTCTTGGCCTCCGGTACCGACCCGAACAGCAGCCCCGGCAGCCGTTCGGGAGCCGGGCGGATCTCGTACTCGTCCGGTGAGTCGTTCACGACGACCCATCCCAGGGCCTGCGCCCACCAGCGGCCCAGGGCGACCGGGTCCCCGGCGTCGATGACGATCTGCTCCCACTCCAATGCCATGGGCCGAGCGTAGGCGCCGCGGTCACCGTCCGGACACACCCACGCCGTCCGGCCGGACACAGGCGGCTAGCAGGACCCGCGCCGTCCGGACGGGCTCTCGGCATGCGGTGCGCGGCTGCGCGGGTGCACGGGTGCCGGCGAGCGGGACGACGGAGCCGGAGTGGCGCCGGGGCGTGTCGGTACTGGTCGCAGCGCCCGCGCTGCGGCACGGTGGGCGCGGTCGGTGGCCGTCCCGCGCGACGGCCCCAGGAGCGCGCGAGGGGTTCGCATGACCGAGAACGGCATCTCCGGGACCAGCCGCCGTGCGGTTCTTCTGGCCGCCGGATCGGCCGCGGGGGCGGCGCTGGCGGCGGCCTGCTCGGGCCCGTCCGGCACCCGGGAGGCGGCAGCGCGGCCCTCGGCCCCCGCGCCCCAGGCCCCGACGACACCGTCATCCCCGGCGTCCGCCAGGAGCACCCCGGCCTGTGTGCTCGCCACGGAGACGGGCGCGGGCCCGTACTACCTCGACCTCGACCGGGTCCGGTCGGACATCACGGAGGGCCGGGACGGCGTGCCGTTCCGGCTGGACCTGACGGTGGTCGGGGCGGCGTCCGGCTGCCGCCCGGTCGAGGGCGCGGCCGTCGACGTGTGGCACGCCGACGTCTCGGGCGCATACTCCACGGACGGGGCCACCTTCCTGCGGGGCACCCAGGTCACGGACGCCGCCGGCCGGTGTACGTTCCGCACGATCGTCCCCGGCTGGTACGCGGGGCTGGCGCCGCACATCCACTTCAAGGTGCGCCCCGACCGGCGCACCGAGACGACCTCGCAGTTCTTCTTCCCCGAGGACCTCCTGCTGAAGGTGTACGCGCTCCAGCCGTACGCCCGCCGCGACGCGCCGAAGCACCCCAACACCCGCGACAGCCGCTTCAAGGAGTCCGGCGCCGCGATGACGCTGGCTCCCGTGGTCGACGGCGGCGGCTACCGCGCCGTGTACACCGTGGGCATCGCCTGATCCCGTGGCGTCCCTCCGTCAGACGGCGAGGCCCTCGATCAGCTCGGCGCGGGGGAGTTCCGCGAGCAGCTTCCCGGGCGCGATGAGCTTCCCGCGGCGGCGCCCGCTGCCGACCAGCACATACGGCATGTCGCGGACGGCCGCGTCCACCAGCAGCGGCCAGTCCTCCGGCAGCCCCAGCGGGGTGATACCGCCGTACTCCATGCCCGTCAGCTCGACCGCTGTCTCCATCGGGGCGAAGGACACCTTGCGGGCCCCCAGGCGGCGCCGGACGGCGCCGTTCACGTCGACCCGTCCGGCGGAGGGCACCAGGCAGGCCGCGAAGGTGGTCTGACCGCCGCGCTTGGCGGCGACGACCACGCAGTTCGCCGACTGGTCGAGCAGGTCCTGCCCGAAGTGCGCGACGAAGGCGGTGGTGTCGGCGATGGCGGGGTCGGTGTCGACGTAGAGGATCAGCCCGGCGGGTACGTCTCCCCGCCAGGCGCGGACGGCCCCCGCCACGGGCGGGGTGAGCTCGTCGAGACAGTCGGGTGCGGGCACGGCGTTGTCGAAGGGCCCGATGGGAGCACGCATGCCCGCACGCTAACACCGCCTGCGAAGCACCTGCCGCCCTCCGCGCCAGGAGCCGCGGCCCGCGGGGCCCAGATGCCCTGACGTCAAGCTTCGAAGGCTCAACGGAGAGCAGCCCCCATGCAGGGTCATTTCCCGAAGGCCTGAGGCCGCCCCGCCCAGCCGTGCCGGAGTCGGAGGGGGCGGCTGGACGGAGCGGCCGGATCCTCAGTACAGCGGTGGGAATTTTTTTCGTCAACACTTTTCACAAGGATTGAAGAAACCCCAAGTTCACAGGCCTGATCTGCATGTGACACACCGTCGGGCCTTCGCTTCATGAACGCTCAAGCCCTTGACGGCCTCCCTGGCGGGCAGTTCACTCACGCTTCGATCCCCCCACGGATCCACGACGTCAGGAGCACTCCGTATGCCCCTCGCCCCCACACATCCCCCGCGATCCCTCGCGGCGGCCCTCGCCGCAACCCTCGTAGCGGCCCTCCTGGTGCTGCTGCCCGGCAGTGCCACCGCCGAGGCGGCCCCGGCCCTGCTCTCGCAGGGCAAGCCCGCCACCGCCTCCAGCACCGAAGGCGCCGGCACCCCCGCCTTCGCCGCCGTCGACGGCGACAACGGCACCCGCTGGTCGAGCCAGTTCGCCGACCCGCAGTGGATACAGGTCGATCTCGGCGCCCCGGCCCAGCTCAGCCAGGTGGTGCTGCGCTGGGAGACCGCCCACGCGAAGGCGTACCGGATCGAGCTGTCCACGGACGGCTCCGCCTGGACCACCGCCTACTCCACCGCCACCGGTCCCGGCGGCGTCCAGACCCTCGACGTCACCGGCACCGCCCGCTACGTGCGGGTGTACGGCACCCAGCGCGCCACCGCCTGGGGCTACTCGCTCTGGGAGTTCCAGGTGTACGGCACCACGGACACCGGCCCCACCCTCCCCGGTGGCGGCGACCTCGGCCCGAACGTGATCGTCTTCGACCCCTCCACCCCGAACATCCAGGCCAGGCTGGACCAGGTCTTCCAGCAGCAGGAGTCCGCGCAGTTCGGCACCGGCCGCTACCAGTTCCTCTTCAAGCCGGGCACGTACAACGGCCTCAACGCCCAGATCGGCTTCTACACCTCCATCTCCGGCCTGGGACTGAGCCCCGACGACACCACCATCAACGGTGACGTGACCGTCGACGCGGGCTGGTTCAACGGCAACGCCACGCAGAACTTCTGGCGCTCCGCCGAGAACCTGGCCCTCAACCCGGTCAACGGCACCGACCGCTGGGCCGTCTCCCAGGCGGCCCCCTTCCGCCGGATGCACGTCAAGGGCGGCCTCAACCTCGCCCCGGACGGCTACGGCTGGGCCTCCGGCGGCTACATCGCGGACTCGAAGATCGACGGCCAGGTGGGCAACTACTCCCAGCAGCAGTGGTACACCCGTGACAGCTCGATCGGCGGCTGGTCCAACGGCGTGTGGAACCAGGTCTTCTCCGGCACCCAGGGCGCGCCCGCCCAGGGCTTCCCGAACCCGCCGTACACCACCCTCGACACCACCCCGATCTCCCGGGAGAAGCCCTTCCTCTACCTCGACGGCAACGACTACAAGGTCTTCGTCCCGGCCAAGCGCGTGAACGCGCGCGGCACCTCCTGGGGCAACGGGACCGCACCGCAGGGCAGCTCGATTCCGCTCAGCCAGTTCTACGTGGTCAAGCCGGGCGCGAGCGCGGCGACGATCAACCAGGCGCTGGCCCAGGGTCTGCACCTGCTGTTCACCCCCGGCGTCTACCACGTCGACCGGACCATCCAGGTGAACCGGCCCGGCACCGTGGTCCTGGGTCTCGGCCTCGCCACCGTCATACCGGACAACGGTGTGACCGCCATGAAGGTCGCCGACGTCGACGGGGTGCGGCTGGCCGGATTCCTGATCGACGCGGGTCCGGTCAACTCGCCGACACTGCTGGAGATCGGCCCGGCCGGCGCCGGCGCGGACCACGCCGCCGACCCGACCACCGTGCAGGACGTCTTCATCCGCGTCGGCGGCGCGGGCCCGGGGAAGGCCACGCTCGGCATGGTCGTCAACAGCCACGACACGATCGTCGACCACACATGGATCTGGCGGGCCGACCACGGTGACGGGGTCGGCTGGGAGACCAACCGCTCCGACTACGGCTTCCGGGTCAACGGGGACGACGTACTGGCGACCGGGCTGTTCGTGGAGCACTTCAACAAGTACGACGTGCAGTGGAACGGCGAACGCGGCCGGACGATCTTCTTCCAGAACGAGAAGGCGTACGACGCCCCCAACCAGGCGGCGATCCAGAACGGCTCCCTCAAGGGCTACGCGGCCTACCAGGTGGCCGATTCGGTCTCCGTGCACGAGGGCTGGGGCCTGGGCAGCTACTGCTACTACAACGTCGACCCGACGATCCGCCAGCACCACGGCTTCCAGGCCCCGGTCAAGCCGGGCGTGAAGTTCCACGACCTGCTGGTGGTCTCGCTCGGAGGCAACGGCCAGTACGAGCACGTGATCAACAGTACGGGTGCCCCGACCTCGGGCACCTCGACCGTCCCCTCGACGATCGTCTCGTTCCCGTGACCCTGGGGGCTCCGACCCCTCTGCCCCCCTGCCCCTCTGCCCCCCTGACCCTCTGATCCTGTGACCGGCTCCGGCCC
>NZ_JBSGZI010000099.1:0-30943 GCF_053610945.1 Streptomyces sp. NPDC054849 | reverse complement strand
GCCCGCACACCCCCGTCAGACGTTCGCCAGCTGCGGGATCAGGCGCATCGCGTTGTCGTGGTAGATCCCCCGCAGCTGCTCCGGTGTGAAGGCCGGGTCGGCGTCCAGCGCGGGCAATGCCAGGTCCGTGACCGTGTCGGCGGGGGCGGCCGGCCAGTCGGTGCCGAAGAGGATGTGATCGGCCGGCACATGCTCCAGCAGGGTCGCCGCGGGCGCCATGGGACCGGCCGTGTCGTAGTAGAAGCGGCTCAGGTGGTCGCGGACGGCGGCGGGTTCGACCCGTGGTTCGCAGAACCGTCCGAGGGCCTGCAGGCGCGTGGCGATGTACGGGAGGAAGCCGCCGGCGTGCGGCAGGACGACGGACAGGTTCGGGAAGCGGTCCAGCGTCCTCCTGCCGATCATGTTCACGGCGGCCCGCGTGGTGTCCAGCAGGAAGTCGCACATGAAGTTCGGGATGCCCGGAACGGTCGACGCTCCGGGCGGGCAGCCCGGAAGGTTGTGCGGGTGGGTGTCCACGACGGCGGAGAACTCGTTCAGCTCGTGGAACAGCCGGTCGTAGGAGGGGTCCCCGAGGTAGACGCCCCCGTAGTTGGCCGTCACGTTCACACCGACGGCGCCGAGCTGCCCCAGCCCGCGGCGCACGGCCCAGGACGACGCCTCCGGATCGTCCAGGAAGAGGGGCACGTAGTACGAGAACCTTCCGGGATGCGACTGCGCCACCTCGATCATCGACTGCAGCGTGATGTTGACGGCTTCGCGCAGCTGCGCCGACGACCGGTAGCGCGCCGGCAGCATCGGCTTGAGGACGGCGGTCGTGATGCCCGCGTCGTCCATGAAGCGGATTGCGGCCGCGACGTCGAGCCGGGTCCACGGGGGCAGCTGTTCCTCCATGATCAGCCCGTGGTGCACGGCCCACTCACGCCATTGCGGCGCGCAGTAGTGGTGATGCATGTCGATCTTCGAATGGGCTGAGCCCGCCGTGTCCGAGCGCGGTGTGGAGGAACCCCGCGCGACCCGGATGACTTCGCTGGTGCCCACCGCGGCGATGCGCAGTTCGCTCGCCGGTGTTCCCAGGAGGCGCAGCCCGGGGGTACTCATGGAATCCGTCATGTCGGTCCACCGCCCATCGGGTCTGGGTTACTTTCCGGAGGCCACGGAGGCCAGGGCCGGCTCACCGGGGTCCCCGTCCGGGCGGGACGGATCCAGCACGATCCGGAGGTGTTCCAGCCCCCGGAACGCCGCCACCGGTCCCTTGAGCCACGCTCCCTCGGCTTCCTCCCCGTCCGCCGGCTTCATGTCGGGGAACTCCCGCAGGAGCGAGGCGAGCGCGATCTCGAGTTCGAGCCGCGCCAGCGGCGCCCCCAGGCAGTAGTGGGTTCCGTGACCGAAGCCCAGGTGCGTCCCCTGGAGTCCCTCGCGGGTCACGTCCATCTCGTCGGGGGATGCGAACTTCTCGGGGTCCCGGTTGGCCGAGGAGATCGCGATCTGCACCAGGGAGCCCCTGGGGATCACGGTGTCCCGGATCCGGGCCTCCTCCGCCGCGTACCGGAAGGTCGACGTCTCCACCGAACCCTCGAAGCGCAGCATCTCCTCGACCGCCCCCGGGATCAGCCGGGGGTCCTTGCGGAGCTTCGCCGCCTGGTCGGGGCGCAGCAGCAGGTTGAGGACGGAATTTCCGATCTGGTAGGCGGTGGTCTTGTGGCCCGCGAAGAACAGCACCCACAGCGACGCGACCAGTTCGGGATCCTCCAGCTGTTCCTCCGCCTGGACGAGGTCGCCGAGGAAGGAGTCCGACGGGTGGTCGCGCGTGTCCGAGATGAGCCGCTCCAGCCGGTGCTGCAGACGTTCTCCGGCCGCCTTGAGCTCCGCCTTCCTGGTGGGATCGAACCGGGAGCGCGTCACCACCGCGAACTGCTCCAGGATCTCCGGACGGTCCTGCGGCGGGATGCCCATCAGCTCGCACAGGACCGCGATGGGCAGCGGGAACGCGAACTCGGCCATCAGGTCGACCGTGCCCGCCTTCCGGCACTCGCCGAGGATCTCCTCGGCGATCTCGGTGATCCTGGGGCGCATCTGCTCCACCCGCCGGGGGGTGAAGGCGCTCCGGAGGATCCGGCGCAGCCGCGTGTGCCGCGGCGGGTCCGAGAACAGCACGTTGTCGTCGAGCGCGTCGAAGAAGCTGCCGTACACGGCGTGGTAGGTGTCGATGGCACCGCGCATGTCCTTGCTGAAGCGCGGGTCCGACAACGCGTCGCGGGCGTCGTCGTGACGGGTGATGAGGTAGGTGTCGATCCCGTGTGGAGGGGTAAGCCGGCACACCGGTGCCTGCTCGCGCAGTACGGCGTACATGGGGTGGGGGCACTGCCGGTATTCCGGCGCCCCCCGGGACACGGCCGACACGATGTCGTGCAGTTCTCCGCCGCCGTTCGGTGCCGCATCCTGTTGCGCCATGGTTCGCACCCTCCGTCGCACTCGACTTCTGCGGACACACGGGTTCCCTGTGCGGGTGGACCGCGAAACGACGCCGTTCGCGTTCGAGTGAGGCGACGGGGCCGGGTACGGGGTCGTCCGGGTGGGGCTCCGGCCGACCGTCAGCCGAACGGCGGTCGGCCGTCCGGGCCGAGTGTGTGGCGGGTGCGGCAGACCGGGGAAGGGCTGCTGGTGCCACCAGCCAGCCCGTCCACAAGGAGCCCGCGCATGGCCCGACGTCTCGCCCTGGCCCTCACGGCA
The DNA here is from genome assembly GCF_053610945.1 of Streptomyces sp. NPDC054849. Taxonomy (NCBI): domain Bacteria; kingdom Bacillati; phylum Actinomycetota; class Actinomycetes; order Kitasatosporales; family Streptomycetaceae; genus Streptomyces; species Streptomyces sp. NPDC054849. The sequence continues at coordinate 28,213 of NZ_JBSGZI010000099.1, read as the reverse complement.
GCCGCCTCGCTCGTCCTGGCGGCCGTCACCGCTCCCGCCGCCTCGTCCACCGCCGCCGGCCCGGGCACCACCGAACGGGCCCTGGCCGGCCGGGCCTCGGCCGACCGGGCGGTGGCGTACGCGGCGACCGCCCCGTACCACGTGCACGCCAAGGCCGTCGAGGCCGGTTACGTGCCGGACAAGTACTGCGTCTTCGACAGGGCGGGCGGATCGGGCGCGCTCGGCTACCCGCACTTCAACCACGAGTACGACAACTCCGTCGACCCGGCGAAGCCCGCCGCGCTGTACTACGAGGACGACGGGCGCGGCGGCAAACGCCTCGTCGGGGTCCAGTGGCTGGTCTACGACCGCGACCAGAAGCTGACGACGGACGACGACCGCCCCACGCTGTTCGGCACCGCCTTCAAGGGTCCCAAGCCCGGCAACTTCCCCGGCCAGCCGGTCCACTACGCCCTGCACCTGTGGCTGTGGAAGAAGAACCCCAGCGGGCTGTTCGCGACCTTCAACCCGGCGGTGAGGTGCCTTCCGGGCACCACCCGCCCCGCACCGGCCGCCTGACGCGGGGCGCCTGACGCCGCCCACCCGCCGCCACCTGCCTGCTGCTCGCCACTGCCTGCTGCTCGCCGCTCGCCGCTCGCCGCTCGCCGCCATCCGCCTGACGCCGCCCGCCTCGCGCCGCCCCGGGAGCCGCCGATGTCCGTCACCCGACGCAGCCTGCTCGCCGCCGGCGCGATCGCCTTCAGCGGGGCGCTCGGGGCGCTGTTCGCCGGGGGCTCGCCCGCCGCCGGGGCCAAGCGGGGGTACGGGCCGCTGCTGGCCGATCCGCGCGGGCTGCTCGACCTGCCCGCCGGCTTCACCTACCGCGTCCTCTCGCGCGCCGGTGATCCGCTGCGCTCCGGTGAGGGGACCGTCCCGGCCAACTTCGACGGCATGGCCGCCTTCGCCGCCGGCGGCGGCCGCGTCCGGCTGGTCCGCAATCACGAGAACCGCACCACCGCCGCGCTGCGCGTCCCCGCCGTGCCGGGACTGACGTACGATCCCGGGGCCCTGGGCGGCTGCACGACCCTGGACCTCGACGCGGCCGGGCGGGTCACCGGCGAACGGGTCGCCCTCGCCGGTACCGCGGTCAACTGCGCGGGCGGCCGCACCCCCTGGCACACCTGGCTGAGCTGCGAGGAGACCGAGGACCGCGCGGGCACCTCCGGCTACACCAAGGACCACGGTTACGTCTTCGAGGTGGACCCGGCCGCCCCGCGCCGCTCGGGCGCGGTCCCGCTCACCGCGATGGGCCGCTTCGCGCACGAGGCCGTCGCCGTGGACCCGTACCGCGGGGTGGTCTACGAGACCGAGGACGCCTTCACCGAGCCGTTCGGGCTCTTCTACCGCTTCCTGCCCGCCCGGCCGCTGGGGGGCCCCGGCTCCCTGCGGGCCGGGGGCACCCTGGAGGCGCTGCGCGTACCGGGGCTGGCGGACCTGGCGGCGGTGGACGAACCCGGCGCGGAGTTCCCGGTGGAGTGGGTGCCCGTACCGGACCCCTCGGCGGCCCGGACCCCGATCCGGCTCCAGGACTTCGGGCCGGGCGGGATCACCCACGCGCAGAAGCTGGAGGGCTGCTACTGGGGCGGCTCCGGCGTCCACTTCGTCTCCAGCTTCGCCCGCAGGAGCGAAGGAGCGTCCGGCGACCACCACGGGCAGGTGTGGTTCTACGATCCGCGTCGCGCCCGGCTCCGGCTGGACGTGCTCTTCGGCCCGGCCGCCGACATCGCACTGCCCGGGGACTCCCCCGACAACATCTGCCTGACCCCGGACGGCGGCCTGATGGTGTGCGAGGACGGCGGCGGGGCGCAGTACGTCCTCGGCGTGACGGTGGGCGGCGAGGTCTATCCGATGGCCCGCAACGCCGAGGACATCGGGCGGCCGGGAGCCCCGGAGTGGGGCGAGTTCGCCGGGGTCACCTTCTCCCCCGACGGACTGACCATGTACCTCAACGCCTACGCCCCGGGTACCACGTTCGCCGTCACGGGGCCCTGGCACTGACCTCGCGCTCCCGTCCGATCTGCTGGACCATCGGACGGAGGCGACGGGATCGGGGTGGTCGGCGATGGCCGGGAAGCACAACGAGCAGCACAGCGAGCAGCACAGCGAGCAGCACAGCGAGCAGCGGAAGGCGGCGAAACCCGCCACGCCTGCCAAGGCGGACGCCGGGGCCGGGGTCGTGGGCGCCCCGCTGCGGGAGCTGCTGCGTGTACCGCCGGGCGAACGGCCCGACCTGAGCGGCCTCGACCCCGCCGCGATCCCCGCCGGCCCCGCCGACAAGGCGGCCGCGGCGGCGGCCACGACCCGGATGGCGCAGCCGCTCGCCTCCCTCCAGGAACGGCTCTTCGCGGCGAGCACCGCCGGCGACCGCCGCCGTCTCCTGCTCGTCCTCCAGGGCATGGACACCAGCGGCAAGGGCGGCACCGTCAAGCACGTGATCGGCCCGTTGAACCCCTCCGGCTGCCGGTTCCGGGCGTTCAAGGCGCCCACCCCCGAGGAGCGGCGGCACCCCTTCCTCTGGCGCATCGAGAAGTCCCTCCCCGAGCCGGGCGAGATCGGCATCTTCGACCGGTCCCACTACGAGGACGTGCTGATCGCCCGCGTCCGGGGGCTGGCGCCGCGCAGTGAAGTGGACAGCCGGTACGACCAGATCAACCGGTTCGAGAAGTCCCTCGCGGACGACGGCGTGAGCGTGGTGAAGGTCTTCCTCCACATCAGCTATGAGGAGCAGCGCAAGCGGCTCCTGCAGCGCCTGGACAACCCCGAGAAGCACTGGAAGTTCGACCCGGGCGACATCGAGGAGCGCAGCATGTGGCCTGCGTACCAGGAGGCGTACCAGCTGGCGCTGGAGCGCTGCTCCACCGACGCCGCGCCCTGGTACATCGTCCCCGCGGACCGCAAGTGGTACCGCAACTGGGCGGTGAGCAGGCTCCTGCTGGAGCACCTGGAGGCCATCGGCCCGCAGTACCCGAAGGCCGGCTTCGACGTCGAGGAGTGCCGCAGGCGGCTGCTGGCGGGGTGAGCGGCCCGCGCCTGCGACCATCATCCGGGGAACGACCGCCCGCCCTTGACCGCCTGTCGCGCAAACGCCTCATCAGATAGTCATATAGTTTGCGTACGTGACCATTTCCGCACGAAAAGTAGCCGCCACGGTCGGCACGGCGGTGCTGGGCGCCGCTCTCGCGGGATGCGCGGACGGCGCCGGCCCGTCGGACGCCGGCCGCGAAGCCCGTATGGGCACCCCCGCCGCCTCGGCCCCCGGCACATCCGCCGCGTCCCCGCAGAGCAGCGCGCCCTCCGCCCCGCAGGCCGGAGCCCCGCAGGCAGGAGGGCCCGCCAAGGCCCCGACGCTGGCCATCGGCCCGAACGGCCTGACCCCGGTCTTCGAGCGGGCGAAGCAGCAGACGGACAAGACCGTGGCGCTGACCTTCGACGCCGACATGACCTCCGACCAGGGACCGCGCGCCGCGGGCGGGGAGCAGTTCGACAACCCCGGGCTCATCTCGGCCCTGCGCACCCTCAAGGTGCCTTCGACGATCTTCATGACGGGCCGCTGGGCCGAGGAGTATCCGGACCAGACGAAGTCGATCGGCACCGACCCGAACTTCGAGATCGCGAACCACTCGTACAGCCACCACGCCTTCAAGTCCCCCTGTTACGGGCTGCCCGCGCTCGACGGCGCCGCCGCCCGCGCCGACGTGGACCGGGCCTTCGCCGCCTTCCGGCAGGCGGGGGCGGTCAACACCGTCCCCTACTTCCGTTTCCCCGGCGGCTGCTACGACGACCAGGCACTGCGGGCCCTGTCCACGGCCGACGTCACGGCCGTCCAGTGGGACGTGGTCAGCGGGGATGCCTTCGCGAGCGACCCGGACGCAGTCGCGGAGCAGGTGCTCGCCGGGGTGAAGCCCGGCTCGGTGGTGGTCATGCACTGCACGCGCAGCGCCGCCCCGGTCACCGAGGAGGCCGTCCGGAAGATCGTCCCGGAGCTTCGCAAGCGCGGCTACCGGTTCGTGAAGGTCTCCGAGCTCGTCGGGAAGTGACCGGGGCCCTCAGCCGGAGCAGGCGGTGCGCTGCGCGTCCTGCCACTCGCACACCGGGCAGAGCACCACGCCGGGGGTCGCGACCCCGTACTCGGTGGGTTTGCCGCACTCCAGGCAGTCCGCGTACGGCGGCCCCGGCACCCGCCCGGCCGGGGCGGCGGGAGCGGGGCAGTACGACGGGGTGCCGTGCGGCTGGTCCATGCGTACGAGCCTACCCGGGGCCACCGTCGCGCCGGAGGGATCCCCGGGCGGCGCGGTTCAGCGGCACAGCGCCGTGTCCACGACCTTCTCCAGACGCCTCGTGGCCGCCCCGTCGGCCGGTATGGCGGTCACCGTCACGTGGGCGGCGCGGCCGTCGTCGGTGACTCCGCCCCGGGTCTCGTATCCCAGGATGTCCCCGCCGTGGCCCCAGTGGACACCGCCGCACGACAGGGGCCTGCTGATGATCCCCAGTCCGTAGCCGGCGCCGGTGTCCCCGATGGGGACGGTCGTGCGCATCTGGGCCAGCTGGGCCGCCGGGAGGAGACGGCCTGACAGGAGCGCGGTGAAGAACCGGCTCAGGTCGGAGTTGGTGGAGATCATCTGGCCCGCCGCCCAGGCCGCGGAGGGGTCCGTCTCCGTGACGTCGTGCAGGGGCTCGCCCGGTGCGTCCCGGTGGTAGCCGCGGGGGTGGGGCTCTGCGACGGTCATGTCACCGGGGGCGGGGAAGGAGGTGTGGCGCAGGCCGATGCGCTTGACGACGCGCCGGTCCACCTCTTCGGCGAGGGGCCGGCCGGTGACCTTCTGGACGATCAGGCCGGCCACCACGTAGTTGGTGTTGCTGTACGCCCATGCCGTCCCGGGGTCGAAGCCGGCCGGGTGCCGCAGGGCGATGTCGAGGAGGTCGCGGGGTTCGAAGTACCGGTGCCGGCGGATGTCCTCGTCGACGAGGTGTTCGTACTCGGGGAGTCCGCTGGTGTGCTGGAGGAGCTGACGGACGGTGATGCGGCGTCCGTCGATCCTCTCGCCGCGGACGAGGTCCGGCAGATAGGTGTCGACCGGGACGTCGAGGCCGATCTTCCCTTCACCGACCAGTTGCAGCACCACCACGGCGGTGAACGTCTTGGTGGTGCTGCCGATCCGCACCTGCCCGTCCTTCGGCACCTTCGCGCCGGTGGCCAGGTCGCCCACGCCTGCGGTGTAGGTACGGATGCGGCCCTCACGGTCCTTGACGCTCGCCAGCGCGGCGGGCAGGCCGTCGGAGTGCACCAGCGCGTCCAGGCCCTGCTGCACGGTGTCCGGCCTGGCGGCGAAGGCCGCTGGCGGGGCGGGGGCGCCCAGCGTCAAGACGCCGGCGGCCACCGCGGCCGCGACCGGCAGGGCTCTGCGCCGGCCGCTCCCCTGCCGCCAGGACGAAAGGAACCTCTGCCACGCCTGCTCACGCACGAGTGAACTCCTCCGGATCTATGGGGAAACCAGCGGGATGGGCCAGGCCCAGCTTGTCCGGATGCGGCCGTCCCGGACGATCCTGCTAGCGGCCCGGAGCGAGGTAGGGCTACCCCCCGGCACCCCTCCGCCGCTACCTCAGCCGGTACGTTCCGGCGCGATCCGAAGGACACGTCCTAGCCGCGCCGCACCGCGGCCAGACAGGCCACCGCGCCCGCCGCGCCGGCCAGCATCAGCGCACCCGCCAGGGATGACCACGGCAGGGGCACGCTACCCGAGCGTGCCCCCGTGACCAGTTCGGACACCGCACCGCGAGCCGGGGAGGGCGCCAGCACCCAGGCCGACAGGGCGCCGAGGGTCCCGGCCAGAACCCCGTGACCGCGGCGCCGCACCAGCGGCCTGCTGCACAGCGCCCCCACGGCGGCGCCGGTCAGCGCGCACACGGCCACCGCCAGGGCTCCGGCCAGGGCGGTCGCGGCGGGGTCGAGTCCGGCCCGGTCGCCGAGCAGGAGGGCCACGGCGGCTGCCGCCGCTCCGGCGAGCAGCGCCCCGGCGAGGCCGGTGAGCAGGGCCGCCGCGTGCACCCGGGCGGGACCGGCCGCGGCGGCCGCGCAGTCACGCGCCGCGTCGGGTTCGGCGGTGACGCAGATCCGGACCAGCCAGACGGCCGAAGGCACCAGGCCGGCGGCCGCGTAGCCGAGGGAGTCCAGCACCGGTTCACCCGGCCGGATCCCGACGGCCACGAAGGCGGCGTACACGAAGAAGGGGGCGAGCCACCGCTGCGAGCGCAGCAGCAGGGCGCTCTGGTAGCGGAGCAGGGCGGTCACCGCAGCTCCTCGACGGCGCGGACGTGCCAGGGCGGACGGGCGGTGAGCAGGACGCACAGCACCTCGTCGGTGCGGGCGGCGTCCACGGTCAGCAGGACGCCGCCGTCCGGGGCGGGCACGCCGTCGAGGCCCGGCGGCAGCGGGCATCCGGGCGGTCCGGCGGCCCGGATCCGTACGCGGGCCGCCCCGGGCGACGGCACGGGCGCCGGCACCGGCACCGGCACCGGCACCGGCACCGGCACCGGCACGAGCGACGTGCCGTCGACCCGGTACTGCGCGTCGGGCGCGCCCGCGAGCCGCCGGGGGTCGTGGTCGACGAAGACCACCGTGGCTCCGGCGGCGGTCCGTTCGGCCACCGCGAGGTCCAACTCGGTCCGGGCGGAGGCGTCCAGCCCGGTCCAGGCCTCGTCGAGGACGAGCAGCCCCGGTTCGGCCAGCAGGGCCTGGGCGACGGCGACCTTCTGGCTGGTCCCCTTGGACAGTTCGGTCATCGGGGTGCGGGCGTGCCCGGCGGCCCCGAACCGCTCCAGCCAGTGCCCCGCGCGCCGGGCCGCCTCGGCCCGCGGGAGCCCGTGCACCCGGCCAAGGTGGGTCAGGTAGGAGGCGACACCGAGCGGCAGCGCGGCCGGGAAGCGCTCGGGCACGTAGGCCGTGCGGCGCGGGCGGCCGCCGACGCGTCCCTCGGTCGGTGCGTCGATCCCGGCGACGAGCCGCAGCAGGGTGGACTTGCCGCCGCCGTTGCCGCCTTCGACCCGGACCAGGGCGCCGCGTGGCAGCTCCAGCGAGATCCCGCGCAGCACCCAGGGCCGCCGTGGTCCGTAGCGGCGGCCCACGCCGGTCAGGTGCATTCCGGTCGGCTCGTTCAGTGCGCCGCCGCCGTCTCGGTGACCTCGCTCGGGCGGACGATGACGAAGCCCTCTCCGCGCAGCATCAGCTGGACCGCCTCGCCGGAGCCGCCGCGGATCATCGAGCCGACCGACTGGGAGCGGTGCAGGCCGGTCTCCAGAGCGGCGCTCCAGCCGACCACCGCGTCCGTGTCGACGTAGACCGGGGCCTGGGCGGTGACCGGGATGATGATCGGGTTGCCGTCGCAGACCACGGCGAGCTTGCCGGTGCCGGTGAAGACGCTGTTGAAGAGGCCGCCGCCGGTCATGCCGGCGCCCTTCACCATCTTGATCTCGTAGGCCAGCGTCGTGTCGAAGCAGAGCACGTTGCGGCCGTTGATGGTGAGGGCGTCACCCGGCTCGAAGTCGATGACGAAGCAGTTGCCCGCCTGGTGGGCGAACCAGGCCTCGCCCTGGCCGCGTACGGACATCAGAGCCAGGCCCTCGCCCGTCACGGCGCGCTTGAGCATGCCGCCTATGCCCTGGCCCTTGCGCTCGAACTGGAGGTTGCCGCGGTAGGCGACCATCGAGCCCTGCCGGGCCAGCATCTCCCCGTTGACGTTGTACCTGACGGACTTGGCGTTCTGCAGGCTCATGCCAGGGGTGACGGCCGCCTGGGCCAGGTTCTCGGATGCGAAAAGATCACTCTTCATGCCGTCGATCCTCGCCCGGGGCGGCCACCCGCGACATCATCCTCAAGGCGGAGCCTGGCATCCTTGGCGGGATGAGAAGCCAGCAGACGAACGACATCTCCGACGTGCCCGCGGTCGGGGCGGACAGCCTCTTCCGGCAGGATCACGTACTGCGCGACGAAGCCCCGCAGTTCGTCCTGCCGCTGGTGGTGCGGATCGAGAAGGCCGAGCCGCCCGCCCGCACGGACGCCCTGGAGACGGCGGCCCGCGCGGTGCTGGTCCTGCTCGCCGACGAGCGGTCGCAGGGCGAGGGCGAGTGGGCCCAGGCGGTCCGCGACTGGCAGGACGCGCGGATCCGCAAGGTGGTCCGGCGGGCGCGCGGGGCGGAGTGGCGCAAGGCGGAGACCCTGCCGGGCGTCACGGTGCAGGGTGACGGCGCGCAGGTGCGGGTCTTCCCCCCGGTTCCGCTCGACGGCTGGCCCAGGGAGCTGGCCAAGCTCCAGGTGTCGGGCACCGATCTGGACGACCCGGAGCCGGTCGCCGCGGCCACCGAGCCGGCCCTGCCGGTGCTCTGGCTCAACCCCGACCTCGACATGTCGGCCGGCAAGGCGATGGCCCAGGCCGGGCACGCGGCTCAGGTGGCGTGGTGGGAGCTGACGGAGGCGGAGCGGGCCGCCTGGCATGATTCCGGTTTCCGCCTGGCGGTGCGGACGGCCGCGCGCGAGCGGTGGGCGGAGCTGAGCGGGAGCGGGCTGCCGGTGGTCCGTGACGCCGGGTTCACCGAGATCGCTCCGGGCAGCGCGACGGTGGTCGCCGACCATCCGGCGCTGCGGTCCCGGCTCTGACGGCCGCCTCCCCCGGTCGGCGGGAACCTCAAATGTTCCTCTGAAACACCCCCTCCGGCGGTTGGCGCGACTCCGCCGGGGCGATGACACCGGCACACGGTGCGACGAGAGGGGGCGAGGGGACATGAAGCCCATGGCACACCTGGGGGTGGGCATCGGCTGGCGGCCGGAGATCGCAGAGGCGGTCGAGCGGCTGCCCGGCCTGGACTGGGTCGAGGTGGTGGCCGAGAACGTATGCCCCGGCCACCTGCCCGAGGCACTGCTGCGGCTGCGCGAGCGCGGCACGCGCGTCGTGCCGCACGGGGTCTCGCTCGGGCTCGGCGGCGCCGACCGCCCCGACCCGCAGAAGCTCGCGGCGCTCGGCGAGCGGGCGGTGGCGCTGGGGGCGCCGCTGGTCACCGAGCACATCGCCTTCGTACGTACCTCCTCGCCCGTGCTGGAGGCCGGACACCTGCTGCCGGTGCCGCGCACCCGCGACGCGCTGGACGTCCTGTGCGAGAACGTACGGATCGCGCAGGACGCCCTGCCCGTGCCGCTGGCCCTGGAGAACATCGCCGCGCTGTTCTCGTGGCCGGGCGAGGAGCTGACGGAGGGGCAGTTCCTGACGGAGCTGGTCGAGCGGACCGGTGTCCGGCTGCTCATCGACGTGGCCAACCTGCACACCAACCGGGTCAACCGGGGCGAGGACCCGGCCGCCGTCCTGGACGCGATTCCGCTGGAGGCGCTGGCGTACGTGCACGTGGCAGGCGGGGTGGAGCGGGGCGGCGTCTGGCACGACACGCACGCGCACCCGGTGCCGCCGGTGGTGCTCGACCTCCTGGCCGAGCTCCGCTCCCGGGTGGACCCGCCGGGCGTCCTGCTGGAGCGGGACGACGACTTCCCTCCGGAGCCGGAGCTCGCGGGCGAACTGGCCGCGATCCGCGCCGTGGTGACGGCGGGTCCGGTGGCGGCGGGTTCCGTGACCGGTGGCCGCGCGACCACGGCCCCCGCTTCCGCCGCCCCCGCGACGGAGGTTCCGGGCGCCGGCTCGTCGGCCGCGGCGCCGGAAGCCGTGGTTCAGCAGCCCGTCGCGGAGCCGGAGTTCCGCGGCGAAACCGAGCCCGCCCGGACCCGTGTGGCGCTCGGGCAGGCCGCGCTGTTGTCGGCTCTGGTGGCCGGAACCCCCGTGCCCGAGGGGTTCGACCGCCTGCGCATCCGGGTGCAGGCCCGGGCGCTGGCCGCCAAGCGGGCGGACGTGGTGGCCCGGCTGGCTCCGGAGCTGCCCGGGATCCTGGGCGGCCGGGCCCCGTACCGCGAGGCCTTCCTCTCCTACGCCAAAGGCCGCCCCATGACCGCCGGCTACCGCCGGGACGCACTGGACTTCGCCGAGCACCTGCTGATCCGGGACCTGCCGGCCGACCCGGCCGCCCGGCGCCGGCTCACCGCCTGGTGGCGGGACCGGGCCGGGGCCAGACCGCCCCGCCGGATCGTACGCTGGGCCCGGACGCTCGTGGGGAGGGCGGCATGAACCTCCTCGCCCTCGCGATCTGGATCGCCGTCATCGTCTCCTCCGTCCTGCTGATGCGCGGGCTGCGCAGGTCCCGCCCCCCGTGGGGCGGACCCGCGGACCGCCTCCACGACCTGTCCGAGGCCGCCTTCGTGGTGGGCGGCCCCGGCACCGTCGTGGACGTCGCGCTCGTCTCGATGCTCGGCGACGGCCGGCTGGTGGCCGGCGGTCCCGGCATCGTCCAGGTACGCCCCGGGGCGCGGGCCACCGACCCCGCCGAGCGCGCCGTCCTCCAGGCCCACCACGGGGCGCCCTCGGGGTGGCTCTACCAGGTGCGCTACGCCGCCATGTGCGACCCGGCCGTCCAGGAGATCGGCGACGCGCTGGCCGCGCGCGGACTGCTCTCGGCGCCCGGATCCGGCCGGCCCTGGCGGCGCTGGGCGCTGATCCAGGCCACCGTGTGCGGGATCCTGATCCCGGTGTCGCTGATACTGACCTTCGTGGGTCTCGTCGTCGATTCCGGCCCTCAGGTGCCGTTCGTCGCCAAGGTGCTCGTCGTCCTGGTGATCGGCATCCTCGTGGGCCTGATCTGTGCGGCCCGGGCCAGGAGCCGGGTCAGCCCGGCGGGGCGGCGGGCGCTGCTCGCGATCCGTTCCGCGTACGTGAACGACCGGACCCCGCACGTGCAGACCGCGCTGTTCGGGCTGCGTGGTCTGCAGGACCCGTACCTGCGGCAGCTGTTGGTGTCCGCCGCCCGCGGCGCCCGGCTGGCCGCGGCACAGTCGGACCCGCGTTCCCGCGGCGCGGACGGGTCGTCGTACGCGTCCACGACCGCGCTGCTGCCGATCCTCTGGTGCGCCACGAGCGACGGCGGCGGGGGCGACTGGGGCGGGGGCGGAGGCGGCGGTTCGGGCTGCGGGGCCTCCGGAGGCGGCTGTTCCTCCTCGGGTTCCGGTTGCGGCTCCTCCGGCAGCAGTTGTTCGAGCAGCAGTTCCAGCTGCTCCAGCAGCAGTTCGTCCGGTTCCAGCTGCTCCAGCAGCTCCTCCTGACCACCGCGTACGGCAACCGGGGGCGCGGAGCGCGGCATCGGGACCATTGCGGCCGACACCCGCCGCTGATCCTTTACACGGGCACGGACCGGGCCTTTCATCGATTCATCGGATGAGATGAAGGAGCCGCCATGCGGAGGGGACGCGCACACCACGGAGCCGCCGTGGCGGCACTCGCCCTCGCCCTCTGCGCCCCGGCCCACGTCCCCGCCCACGCCGCCGGGTCCGCCCCGCGCAACCTCCTCGGCGGGACCGCCGCCGAGGCCGCCGGCGCCGCCCTCGTCGCCCACCGCGCGGCCTTGACCGCGGCCGGCGGCAGCGGCGTCCTCGACTTCCGCACCTGCCCCGAGGCCGAGCGGCTCCCCGGCCCGGTCCGGTGCGCCACCCTGCACGTACCGCTCGACTACGCCCGCCCCGACGGCCCGCAGATCTCCCTCACCGTCAGCCGGGTCACCGCCACCCGTGCCCGCGGCGCCGTCCGCCAGGGCGCGCTCGTCCACAACCCCGGCGGCCCCGGGGCCTCCGGCATGCACTTCCCGCTCGTCGCCGGCCTCCCCCGCTGGGAACGGATCGCCGCCGCCTACGACCTCGTCGGCTACGCGCCGCGCGGCGTCGGCCGCTCCGCCCCGCTGTCCTGCCAGGACCCGGCCGCCCGGGCCGAGGGCCCCACCCGGGAACCGGCCGCCCCCTCACCCGCGGACAAGAGGCACCGCATCGCGGCCGCCCGGGCCTACGCCCACGGCTGCGCGCAACGGGCCGGCGTCGCGGCCCTGACGCACTACACGACGCTCGACAACGCCCGCGACCTGCACGTGCTGCGGGCCGCGCTCGGCGAGGAGAAGCTGACCTTCCTGGGTTCCTCGTACGGCACCTACCTCGGTGCCGTCTACGCCACCCTCCACCCGGGCCGCGTCCGGCGGATGGTCCTCGACTCGGCGGTCGATCCCGACCCGCGCCGCGTCTGGTACCGCAACAACCTCGACCAGGCAGCCGGCTTCGAGCGCCGCTGGTACGACTTCCGCGCCTGGACGGCCCGGCACCACCGCACGTACCGCCTCGGCGCCACCCCGGCGGCCGTCCAGGCGAGCTACGAGCGCGTCCGGGACGCAGTGGCCCGTACCCCGGCCGGCGGGGCCGTCGGTACCGGCGAACTCCGGGCCGCCTACCTCCAGGCCGCCTACTACGACGACGTCTGGCCGGACCGGGCGGCGGCCTTGACGGCCTTCCTGCGCGGCGATCCGGCGGAGCTGACCGCGCAGGCCGCACCGGATCCGGCGGCGGCCGCCGAGGCCGAGAACGCGACGGCGGTCTACACGGCGGTGCTGTGCAACGACGCCTCCTGGCCCGCGGACTTCGCGACCTGGGACCGCGACCACACCGAGCTGGCCCGCACGGCCTCCTTCGAGACCTGGGCCAACGCCTTCCTGAACCTGCCGTGCGCCTATTGGCCGGTGCGCGAGCGGCAGCGGCCGGTGGCGGTCGGCGCCCAGCCGGAGCGGCTGCCGCGGACACTGGTGGTCGCGGCGGAGCGGGACGGGGCGACGCCGTACCCGGGCGCGCTGGAACTGCAGCGGCGGCTCGGCGCCGGGTCCTCGCTGGTGACGGAGACGGGGTCCGGCTCCCACGGAGTGGTCGGCGGCCGCAATGACTGCGTGGACCGTCATGTGGAGCGGTACCTGCTGACGGGCGCCACCCCGGGGTGGCGCGTCACGTGTGCGCCGCATCCGGAGCCCGCACCGGTGTCGCTGGACGACCAGGCAGCGGGCGCCCGCAGGGCGCTGCTGCCACCCGTCGTCTGAACTTCCGGGCGGGATCTCCGGCTGCGTCGTTTCGGGGGCATGGCCTCCCGATCCACCGGAGGAACTCACCTTGACGGTGTCGGTCGTCCTCCGGTCCTTCCCCCCAGGGGAGGTATCAGGCGAGCCCGGCCACCAGATCGGCGACGGACTTGCGGCGTCCCGTGTAGAAGGGCACCTCTTCACGGACGTGCATGCGGGCCTCGGAGGCGCGCAGGTGACGCATCAGGTCGACGATGCGGTACAGCTCGTCCGCCTCGAAGGCCAGCAGCCACTCGTAGTCGCCCAGCGAGAAGGATGCGACGGTGTTGGCGCGCACGTCCGGGTAGCCGCGGGCCATCTTGCCGTGGTCGGCGAGCATGCGGCGGCGGTCCTCGTCGGGCAGCAGGTACCAGTCGTAACTGCGCACGAAGGGGTACACGCTGACGTAGTCGCGGGCGACCTCGTCGGCCAGGAAGGCCGGGATGTGCGACTTGTTGAACTCGGCCGGGCGGTGCAGGGCCATGTTCGACCACACCGGCTCCATCGCGCGGCCCAGCTTGGTACGGCGGAACAGGTTGTACGCGGTCTGCAGCTCGTCCGCGGTCTCGGCGTGCCACCAGATCATGATGTCGGCGTCGGCACGCAGGCCGGAGACGTCATAGGTGCCGCGGACGGTGATGTCCTTGGCGGCCAGCTGGTCGAACAGCTCCTGGACCTCGTCGGCGAAACCGGCGCGGTCCTCCGGCAGGACGTCCTTCAGCTTGAAGACGGACCACAGGGTGTAGCGGATGACCTCGTTGAGGTCCTTCGCCTTCTTCCCCGCGTTGGGAATCTTCTCTGGTGCAGTCATGTTCCTATTGTCCCGTGCGCTGATCAGTGGTCGGTGCCAGGGGTGCCGTTCGCGCACCGAGCGAGGCGATCACCGCGCCGGCGGCCGCGCCGGCGCTCGCGATACAGGCCGGAATGCCCACCCCGTCGTAGAGCGCGCCGCACACCGCGAGGCCCGGAAGGGCCGCGACGGCGCCGCGGATCCGGGCGACCCGGTCGAGGTGGCCGACCGGGTACTGGGGCAGCCCGCCGTCCCAGCGGGTGACGGTCGAGGCGACCGGCCGGGCCGTCAGGCCCACGGCCTCGCCGAGGTCGGTGAGGGAGACCTCGACGAGTTCGGCGTCCTCGCGCTTCAGATCCTGCTCGTCGGCATGGCGGCCCACCGAGGTGCGCAGCAGGAAGAGCTCCGGATCCGACCCCGCCCAGGCCCACTTGTTGCTGGAGAAGGTGGAGGCCTTGATGGTCCGGCCGTCGACGGGCGGCACGAGGAACCCGCTGGCGCCGCCGCCCGAGACGCAGGCCGGCAGGTCGGAGCGCCGGAAGGCCATCGTGATCAGGGCCATCGAGGCGTACTCGACTCCGCGAAGCTCGGCCGCGGCCACCGGCACGAGCCGTTCCAGCAGCCGCGCCGCGGGCCCGGCCGGGGTGGCCAGGACCACGCCGTCGGCCTCGATGACCTCGGCGCCGGCCACCACCCGCCAGCCTTCAGCCGTACGAATGAGCTCGCGGACGGGGGCGTCGGTGACGATCCGCGCCCCGGCCGAGCGGCAGGCCTCGGCCACGGCGAGCGGGAGCCGTCCGATGCCGCCGTCGATGCCGGCGAAGACCGGGCCGGCCTGCTGGGGCTGCGCCTGCGCCCTGCGCTGCAGTTCCCGTACGCCGTCGCCCAGCAGGGCGTGCGTCCGCGCGGCCTCGAAGAGCTGGGGCACGGCGGCCCGCATGGAGATGCGGTAGGCGTTGCCCGCGTAGACCCCGCCGAGCAGCGGTTCCACCAGCCGGTCGACGACCTCGTGGCCGAGCCGGGCGGCGACGTACTCGCCGACGGCGACGTCGTCGCCGATCTCCGCGGGCGGCAGGGTGCGCTCGGCCTCGATGCGCGCCAGCCCTTCGGCGGAGAGCACCCCGGAGGCGGCGAGCGGTCCCAGGTCCCCGGGGACTCCCATGACGTGCCCGCGCGGCATCGGCCGCAGCGCACCCCGGGTCCACAGGTGGGCGGTGGCGGTGGCGGGCGGCTGTACGGCGTCGCCGAGGCCCACGGCCTGTGCGAGGGCGACGGCCTCCGGGCGGCGGGCGAGCATGGATTCGGCGCCGAGGTCGACGCGTGCCCCGGCGAGCTCACCGGCGTACAGCTTGCCGCCGAGCCGCGGTCCGGCCTCCAGCAGCGTGACGCGGGCGCCTTCGGCGAGCAGCCGGTGGGCGGCCGCGAGGCCCGCGATGCCGCCGCCGATGACGACGACGTGGCCGTGGGAGCCGGTGGACCGGGTGGCGCCGGCGGGTCCATCCGTACGCATGTCCGCTTCGTGCATGGACACATCGTCTCAGATCGATCTCCGAGGCCGGACCGTGACCGCATCGGGACCGGGCCGGAACCGGGGAAGCGAAACCCGCGACGGGACTCTGCACGTCGAACCGGCGACATCATTCGATCCTCGGGGGTTCACACCATGCGACGACGCCCAGCAGCAACACTGGCCGCCCTGTCCCTGGCGGGCGCGCTCGCGCTCACCGGCTGCGGCGCGGGCGACGAGGGCCGGGCCGCCTCGGCCGACAAGGCGGCGGTCGCGCCCGCGCCCGCCGCCGACGGCAAGGCCCCGGAGGGCGCGAAGGGCGCCGCGGCGGCCCCGGCGCCGGCCGCCTCCCCGGCCGACAAGAACGCCCCGCCGGCCGTGGTCCGCCCGAACGTCATCCGTACGGCCACGCTCGGCATCGAGACGACGGACGCCCAGAAGGCGCTCGCCTCGGCCCGCGCCGCGGCCGACGGGGCGGGCGGCTACGTCGGCAACGAGTCCACCCGGCGCGGCGAGGACGGCCGGATGACCTCGACGGTGACCCTGCGGGTGCCCGGCGAGCGCTACGACGCCGTGCTCGGCGCCATGGAGGGCAGCGGAAAGCTCCTGCACCGCAAGGTCGACGCGCAGGACGTCACGGAGAAGGTCGCCGACATCGGCAGCCGCGTCTCCTCGCAGCAGGCCAGCGTGGCGCGGGTGCGCGACATGATGGGCAAGGCCTCGACGCTGAGCGAGGTGGTGATGCTGGAGAGCGAGCTGAGCCGTCGCCAGTCCGACCTGGAGTCGCTGCTGGCGCAGCAGACGGCGCTGAAGGATCAGACCTCGATGGGCACGATCACGCTGGAGGTCTCGGAGCCGGCCGTGAAGCCGGAGGTGGTGGAGAAGAAGGAGAAGGAGCCCACCTTCCTGGGAGCCCTGGCCGGCGGCTGGGACGTCTTCACCAAGATCGTGCGCTATCTGACGGTGGCGGTGGGCGCGTTGCTGCCGTTCGCGCTGACGGCCGCACTGGTGGTGTTCGTGGTCCGGCTGTACCGGTCGCGCCGGCCGGCGCGGCCGAAGGCGGCACCGGCCCCTGCCCCCGTCTCGACCCCGGCGCAGGCGCAGGCTCAGGTCCCGGCGGCCCGGGCGGCGACTTCGGACACCGGGGCCGGCGTACAGGACTGAACGGACGTTCGCCCGTAGCGTGTTCCTCATCCGATGGCGGTGAAGGGGCGGTACGGACGATGGCGACGGAACGACTGGTGGTGGTCGGCGGTGACGCGGCGGGGATGTCCGCCGCGTCCCAGGCCCGCAGGCTCAGGGGACCGGCGGAGCTGGAGATCGTCGCGTTCGAACGCGGCCACTTCACCTCGTACTCCGCCTGCGGCATCCCCTACTGGGTCGGCGGCCTGGTCGCCGAGCGCGACGACCTGATCGCCCGCACCCCCGAGGAGCACCGCGCCCGGGACATCGACCTGCGCACCCGTACGGAGGTCGTGGAGCTCGACCTCCCCGGATCGCGGGTCCGCGCCCGCGATCTGGACAGCGGAACCGAATCCTGGACGGGCTACGACAAGCTCGTCCTGGCGACGGGCGCCCGCCCCGTCCGCCCCCGGCTCCCCGGCATCGGCGCGCACGGCGTCCACGGCATCCAGACGCTCGAC
Organism: Streptomyces sp. NPDC054849; assembly: GCF_053610945.1. Classification (NCBI taxonomy): domain Bacteria; kingdom Bacillati; phylum Actinomycetota; class Actinomycetes; order Kitasatosporales; family Streptomycetaceae; genus Streptomyces; species Streptomyces sp. NPDC054849. Next base: position 11,232 of record NZ_JBSGZI010000099.1, on the reverse strand, counting down.
GACGGCCAGCGCCTCATGGACGGGCTGGAGCGCACCGAGGGCCGCCGGGCGGTCGTGGTCGGCGCGGGCTACATCGGCGTGGAGATGGCGGAGGCCCTGGTGGGCCGGGGCTACGAGGTCACCGTGCTGCACCGGGGCGAGCAGCCGATGGCCACACTGGACCCGGACATGGGCGGCCTGGTGCACGGCGCGATGAACGGCATGGGGATCCGCACGGTCTCCCGCGCCGAGGTCACGAAGATCCTCACCGACGAGGAGGGCCGGGCCCGCGCGGTGGCCACGGCGTCGGGCGAGGAGTACCCGGCGGACGTGGTCGTGCTCGGCATCGGCGTGGAGCCCCGCACCGCGCTCGCCCGCGCGGCCGGCCTCCCGCTCGGCCCGTCGGGCGGCATCCTCACGGACTTCTCGATGCGCGTCCGGGGCCAGGAGAACATCTGGTCGGGCGGCGACTGCGTGGAGGTCCTGGACCTGATCGCGGGCCGTACCCGGCACATCCCGCTGGGCACGCACGCCAACAAGCACGGCCAGGTCATCGGGTCGGGCGTGGGCGGCGGTTACGCGACCTTCCCCGGCGTGGTCGGCACGGCGGTCAGCAAGGTCTGCGACCTGGAGATCGCCCGTACGGGCCTGCGTGAGCGGGACGCGCGGGAGGCGGGCCTGCGTTTCGTGACGGCCACCGTCACCTCCACCAACACGGCGGGCTACTACCCGGGCGCGGCCGAGATGACGGTGAAGATGCTGGCGGAACACCGCACGGGCCGCCTCCTCGGCGTCCAGATCGTCGGCGGCGCGGGTTCCGCGAAGCGGGTGGACATCGCGGCGGTGGCCCTCACGGCGGGCATGACGGTGGAACAGCTGGTCTCCCTGGACCTGGGCTACGCGCCGCCGTTCTCCCCGGTCTGGGACCCCATCCTGGTGGCGGCCCGCAAGGCCGTCACGGCGGTCCGCTCGGCGGCCGTCTAGACACTCCTCAACGCTCCGCCCGGAGTTCGGAGCGGACCAGTTCCAGGAGGCGGCCCATCCAGTTCCGGCCGCCGCGGGGGCCCTCGTCACGCCAGAAGGGGGCGTCGGAAAGGCCGGTGTAGAGGATGGGGGCCTGCCCGGTGGCGATCAGGAGTTCCGCGAGCCGCTGGTGCTGCCCGAACTTTGCCCGCAGCAGTCCGGCCATGACGGCGAGCCGCACGCCGGCCCAGTCCTCGCGCAGCGCCGCCCGTCCGCCCCTCTCCTGGGCCTCTCGGGCGGTCACGGCGGCGCGGATCCGGTCGTGGTCGTCCCGGTCGGCGGCGGAGCGGGCCCAGTACCCGTGGACCACGGTGGGGTAGGTCTCCCCCTCGTACGTGAAGGGGGCGTCGTAGTCGTTGCGCAGCGCGAAGTCGCCGAGCTCCTCCGGCCGGCCCCGCGGATAGACGGTCTCGAAGAGGACGACCGGGGGCTGCGGGGCGCCGGCCGGGTCGTCCGCGTACCAGACGGCCTGCCGCTCCTCGGCCTGAGCGACGTCCTCGTCCCGGGCGGTGAAGTAGACGAGCGCGTCGCGCTGCATCGCCTCCGTCACCACCGGGCCGTCCCCGTCCACGGACTCGCCGAGATCGGTCACCAGGATCCGCAGCGGCCTGTCCTGGCGGTCCATGTCGCCCAGGACGTAGACCCGCAGGTGTGACGGGACGGCGAGGTACGCGGCCCGGAGCAGGGACCGGTTGGTCTCCGTCGTCTCCCGCTGGTAGCACCGGACGGCCTCCCAGAGCAGGTCGCGTGACGACGGCCGGCCCGCCAGCCGGGCGATCTCGTCGGCGGCCTCCACGAGGAAGCTCTCGTCCGTCCGCGGCTCGGGCGAGCGGGACTCCCACTTCGACGGATCGGCGGGCCACTCGCGCGCGCCCGGCCGGTCCAGTGCGATCTGCCCGGAGGCCAGCAGCCTCCCCAGCCCCGCGAGGTCCGTCGCCTCGTACGGCCCGAGGGTGAGCCTGCCGTCCGCGTAGACGAAGAGGTGCTCGGGGTGGTGCTCGTCCAGCCGGTCGTACGTGCGCCAGACGAGGCACCAGGCCCCGGCGATGTGTTCTCCGTCGGATATGCGAAACGTCGGCCCGTGCCATGTCATGCGCGGCACAGTACCGACGTTTCGATCTTGTTCGCTCAGGGCCGTTCGGCTCAGCGGGCGGTCTTGGTGTGGACGTAGTCCACCAGGCGGGTCAGGGCGTCGGGGTCCGTCGTCGGGAGGACGCCGTGGCCCAGGTTGAAGACGTGGCCCTCCAGGCCGGCCGCGGCCGCGAGGACCTCGTCCGTCTTGGCCTCGACCGCCTCCTGGGTGGAGAAGAGCACCGCCGGGTCCAGGTTGCCCTGGAGGGCCTTGCCCGGGCCCACCCGGCGGACGGCCTCGTCCATCGGGATCCGCCAGTCGACGCCCATGACGTCCGCGCCCGCCTCGCCCATCAAGCCGAGGAGTTCGCCGGTGCCCACGCCGAAGTGGATCCGCGGGATCCCGTACGAGGACACGGACTCGAAGACCTTCGCCGACGCGGGCATCACGGAGCGGCGGTAGTCCGCCGGGGCGAGCGCGCCGACCCAGGAGTCGAAGAGCTGGACCGCGGAGACCCCGGCCTCGATCTGGACCTTCAGGAAGGCGGAGGTGATCTCCGCGAGGCGGTCCAGGAGGTCCGCCCACAGCTCCGGGTCCCCGTACATCAGGGCCTTGGTGTGCTCGTGGTTCTTCGACGGGCCGCCCTCGACCAGGTAGCTCGCAAGGGTGAAAGGTGCACCGGCGAAGCCGATCAACGGCGTGGAGCCCAGTTCACCCGTGAGCATGCCGATCGCCTCGGTGACGTACGCGACGTCCTCAGGGGTGAGATCGCGCAGCTGTGCGAGGTCCTCGCGGCGCCGGATCGGCTGGGCGACGACCGGGCCGATGCCGGGCTTGATGTCCAGGTCGACACCGATGGCCTTGAGCGGGACCACGATGTCGGAGAAGAAGATCGCCGCGTCCACCTTGTGGCGGCGCACCGGCTGCAGGGTGATCTCGGTGACCAGGTCGGGGCGCATGCAGGACTCCAGCATCTGCGTGCCCTCGCGCAGCTTGCGGTACTCCGGCAGCGAGCGCCCCGCCTGCCGCATGAACCACACCGGGGTGTGCGGAACCGGCTCCCGCCGGCACGCCTTCAGGAAGGCGGAATCGTACGTCTGACTCGGCTGGCCCGTGGGGCGGGTGTTGGCGCTCACGACCCGAATCTTCGCACGTATGAAGAAGTGCCCGGCCCGGCGCGGGTGTCCCTGCGCCGCAGGGGCGCTCGTTCCGCCTAGTCTTCCCCGCATGGCTGCGGCTCAGGGACGATTTTCAGATGGCGCTGACGGCATGGACAGCGCGAAGGAGACCTCCGTCCCGCTCCCGTTCCGGCGGGCGGTCGACGGCTTGAAGAAGACGCGCCTGCGTCCGGGGATCGAGATCGACCCCACCAAACCGCCCCAGAGACTGGCGCCGCACGCCTATGCCCTGGAGGCCGCGGTGGTGGACGGGGAGGACGATCTGGCCGACGGCCGGCTCATCCTGCTCCACGACCCGGCCGGGCACGACGCCTGGCAGGGGACCTTCCGGCTGGTGACCCTCGTGCGCGCGGAGCTGGAGCCGGAGATGGCCTCGGACCCCCTCCTCCCCGAGGTGTGCTGGTCCTGGCTGACGGGGGCGCTGGACGCGCGCGGGCTGACGTACGGGGAGGCGAGCGGGACCGTGACCATGGCGAGCTCGCACTACTTCGGCGGGCTGGCGGAGCGGCGTCCGGCTACTCAGATCGAGATCAGGGCCTCGTGGACGCCGCGCGAGGGGGTGGGCGGGGTGCCGGACACCTCGGCGCACCTGTCGGCGTGGTGTGAGCTGCTGTGCCAGATCGCCGGGCTGCCTCCGGTGGGCCCGACGGACACCGCGACCGGAGTGGTCTCCCTGCCGCAGCGGCGCGGTCCGCACCACCCGTAGGAACGGGGCCGGACGGCCGCCGCCGGACCACGGAAACGGGAACGCCCGATCGAGGCCGCAACGCCGTGTCGGAACGCGGCGTCCGATGTGGGCTTCTGATCACCCGATGATCGATCGTGCGTCCGAATTGCCCGAATTGTTACTCACCAAATCGTGATCATTCCCTAAAGCCGGGCGGGTGACGTGCCGAAGGAGTCAGTGACCATCCGTACGGTTCGCACCGGCTTCCTTCCCCGAGCCGGCCGTCCCGCCACTCCCCCAGGAGGCCTAGGTGTCCGTTCTTCTCGAGCAGCCCGCAAGCCTGGTCGCCTACCGCCCGAACAAGCCGACGGCCATGGTCGTCGTGGCCGACCCGCGCGTCCGCTCCACCGTGACCCGCCATCTGTGGGCCCTCGGAGTACGTGACGTGATCGAGGCGTCGTCCATCGCGGAGGCCCGCCCCCGCGTCGGCAGCCCGCGCGACATCTGCGTGGCCGACGTACACCTGCCCGACGGTTCCGGACTCACCCTGCTCTCCGAGACCCGTGCCGCCGGCTGGCCCAACGGCCTGGCCCTGTCCGCCGCCGACGACATCGGCGCCGTACGCAACGCCCTCGCGGGCGGGGTGAAGGGCTACGTCGTCACCGGCACCCGGACCAACATCGGGCTCCCCACCCGGCCCGGCGCCGCCCCCATCGGCGCCGCCGCCGCCCGTATGCACCGCCGCCCCCCGGGTGCCCCGAGCCACCCGGGCGGCTACCGAGAGCTCTCCGGCCGCGAGGTCGAGGTCCTGCGCCTCGTCGCGGAGGGCCAGTCCAACAAGGCCATCGGCGTCTCGATGGGCCTGTCCGCCCTGACCGTCAAGTCCCACCTCGCCCGGATCGCCCGCAAGCTGGGCACCGGTGACCGCGCCGGAATGGTCGCCGTGGCCCTGCGGACCGGGATCATCCACTGAGCGCGGGCCGGAGCTCCCGGATAACCTCCCCCGGACCGCGTCCGGGGGAACCTCCCGGGAACCCCCGGAAAACGCCCCGCATACGCATCGCGCCCGTCGCCGGAACGTTCCGGCGACGGGCGCGTCGTATACACGGATACCCTTGACCGGTGACCGACGCCCAAGAGACCGCAGCAGACCTGCGCACCACCACCGGGGGCGGCCCCCCGGACGACGTCGTTGTTCCGCCCGGTGGGCTGCCGATCCCCTTGTTGGAGCCCCGCGAGGGCATCCCTCCGGTGGTCGCCGACGCGGACGCCCTCGCCGACGTGGTCGCGGCCTTCGCCGCGGGCACCGGCCCCGTGGCCGTCGACGCCGAGCGAGCCTCCGGATACCGCTACGGCCAGCGCGCCTACCTGGTGCAGCTGCGCCGCGAGGGTGCGGGGTCAGCGCTGATCGACCCGGTGGGCTGCCCCGACCTGTCCGCACTGGGCGAAGCCCTGTCCGGCACCGAGTGGATCCTGCACGCCGCCACCCAGGACCTGCCGTGCCTGCGCGAAATAGGCATGGTGCCCACCTCCCTGTTCGACACCGAGCTGGCCGGCCGCCTCGCCGGCTTCCCCCGGGTCGGACTCGGCGCGATGGTCGAGAGCGTGCTCGGCTACGCGCTGGAGAAGGGCCACTCCGCCGTCGACTGGTCCACCCGCCCGCTCCCCGAGCCGTGGCTGCGCTACGCCGCGCTGGACGTGGAGCTGCTGGTGGACCTGCGGGACGCCCTGGAGAAGGAGCTGGACCGGCAGGGCAAGCTCGACTGGGCCCATCAGGAGTTCGACGCCATCGCCTCCGCACCGCCCGCCCCGCCGCGCAAGGACCCGTGGCGCCGTACGTCCGGCATGCACAAGGTGCGCCGGCGCCGCCAGATGGCGGTCGTACGGGAGCTGTGGGAGTCCCGGGACCGGATCGCGCAGCGGCGCGACGTGTCGCCTGGCAAGGTGCTGGGCGACGCCGCGATCGTCGAGGCCGCCCTCGCCCTCCCGGCGAACGTGCACACCCTGTCCGCACTGCCCGGTTACGGGCAGCGGATGGGCCGGCGCCAGCTGGACCAGTGGATGGCCGCCGTGGACCGGGCCAAGGCCCTGCCCGAGAGCGAGCTGCCGCAGCCGGGGGCGACGCCGGCCGGTCCGCCGCCGCCGCGCTCCTGGGTGGACAAGGACCCGGCTGCCGCAGCCCGGCTGTCGGCGGCCCGCGCCGCCGTCTCGGCGCTGGCGGAGGAGCTGAACCTGCCGCAGGAGAACCTGATCACCCCGGACACGGTCCGCCGGCTGTGCTGGGAGCCCCCGCAGCGGCTCCAGGCGGACGCCGTGGCGGAGGCCCTGTCGGGCTACGGCGCCCGCCCGTGGCAGATCGAACAGGTGACCCCGGTCCTGGTCACGGCCCTGACCGCCACGGCCTGACCGGGCCTGCGACGGACCTCCACGGAGGGGTCCTCAGTCCTCCACGGGACTGAGGACCCCTTCGTCGTCCCGGTAGTAGCTGCCGCTGGTCGCGCCCTCGACCTTGCCGTGCTTGAGCCAGTGCTCGGACATGGTGTGGACCGTCTTGTGCGCCCGTTCCCAGGGGATCTGATGGCCTGCGCAGGCAACGCAGAACATCAGCTTCTTGGAGCCGGGGATGGACTTGTAGAGCTCGGGCACCGAGAAGTACAGCAGGCCCAGGTGCGGCGCGGTGTTGACGATCGAGTCGTGCTCCCCGTACACGATGCACACGGGAACCTCATTGCCGAGCGTGTCGTGCAGGGGAACGGTGGTCTTGTTCCAGCCCCACCAGAACGAGTTGCGGACGCGGTTGAGACCCTCGGGGCTCCCGGCCACGGCTCCTCCCCACGTGGCGCCGACGGGGTCGGCCTTCATCATCGCCTGCCAGACGATGTCGACCATGCCGTCCTCACGCTGGCCCGGACACTTCATGTCGTTGTCCCAGGAGCGTTCGAGCCCCGGCTTGGTACCGACGCTCATCGGGAACCCGAAGGACGCCGCCGGTGCGGACACCGGCAGTTCGACGGGCGGGTCGAAGTCGGTCCCGGCCTTGCTCTGCCGGCCGTTGGGCGGGAAGATCGGCGCCAGCAGGAACAGGCTCCGCACCTTCTTCGGGTGCTTGATGGCGTAGGGCCCGAGCTGCTGGGCCGCCGCGGACCAGCCGATGAGGTCGACCTTCTGGGCCCCGGTCTCCTTCTTGACGAACTCGACGACCGTGTCGACCTCGTCCCAGTCGCTCTGGGAGTTGTTGAGCTGCGCGGTGTAGAGCGGCGGGTCCAGATTGATCTGCGCGTCCGGGTTGGGGACGAGCAGCCTGCGCTGGGCCTCGGTGGGCTGGACGTTCTTCGGGTCGTCCATCTTCGGGCGGGTGGACAGGCCGGATCCCTGGAGCTCCATGACGAAGACGTCGAAGCCGGCCTTGGCCAGTTCCTCGGCCCAGCTGTACTTCTTGTGCTGCAGGTCGAAGCCGGCCAGGGCCGGGACGCTCCTGCCGTGCAGCATGAGGACGGGTCTGCGCGGTCCGCCGTTGGTGCCGTTGCGCTCCCGGACGAAGAGTTTGACCATCTTGCCGAGGTTCGCCGGGATGGTCGACTTGTGGTCCACGTAGTGGTCGGTGAGGACAGGGGCTGGCGCGGTGAGGACGGTCGATGCCATCGACTGCGCTCCGTTCGCTCGGCACGCCCAGGGCGGGCGCCCAGGACCTGCCCAGGGTTCGCACGGATGTGTGCTCGACGCCATCGACGTGGCCGCGGCGGCAGGGCGGCCGACCCGATCGGGTAACGCCGGGCGCGGCGATCGGCCGGGCGCACGGCAGGGCGCGAGGGGGCTCACCGGGTGCGGACCGGTGTGACCTTCGCCGCTGTTCGGGGAGGGGGTGTCCACATGGGTTACCCGCAAGTAGCATGGGCCGGGTGAGCGGGCGCTCAGCCACACCGGCGGAGCCGCCCCCGCGCAGCAGCGCCATCCCGTACCTGGAGGAGAGCCAACGTGCCTCGTACCGTCAGGGACGTCGTCTTCGTCGACGGCGTCCGCACCCCGTTCGGCAAGGCGGGCCCGAAGGGCATCTACCACGAGACCCGCGCCGACGACCTCGTCGTGAAGGCGATCCGGGAGCTGCTGCGCCGCAACCCGGACCTGGACCCCGCGAAGATCGACGAGGTCGCCATCGCCGCGACCACGCAGATCGGCGACCAGGGCCTGACGCTGGGCCGTACGGCCGGCATTCTCGCGGGCCTCCCGCAGTCCGTCCCGGGCTACTCCATCGACCGCATGTGCGCCGGCGCGCTGACCGCCGTGACCGCCGTCGCGGGCGGCGTGGCCTTCGGTGCGTACGACGTCGCCCTCGCCGGCGGCGTCGAGCACATGGGACGCCACCCCATGGGCGAGGGCGTGGACCCGAACCCGCGCTTCGTCTCCGAGAAGCTGGTCGACGAGTCCGCCCTGTTCATGGGCATGACCGCCGAGAACCTGCACGACCGGTACCCGACGATCACCAAGCTCCGCGCCGACGAGTACGCCGTGCGCTCGCAGGAGAAGGCCGCCAAGGCGTACGCCGACGGCAAGATCCAGCAGGACCTGGTCCCGATCTCGGTGCGCAACACCAACGAGGCGGCCGGTGAGACGGGCTGGGGCCTGGTCACCTCCGACGAGCCGATGCGCCCGGGCACCACGCTGGAGAACCTGGCCGGCCTGAAGACCCCGTTCCGCACGCACGGCCGGGTCACCGCGGGCAACGCCGCCGGTCTCAACGACGGTGCCACCGCCGCGATCATCGCGTCCGAGGACTTCGCCCGCGAGAACAACCTCCCGGTCAAGATGCGCCTCGTCTCGTACTCCTTCGCGGGTGTCGAGCCCGAGGTCATGGGTTACGGCCCGATCCCGGCCACCGAGAAGGCCCTCGCCCAGGCCGGCCTGTCCATCGAGGACATCGGCCTGTTCGAGGTCAACGAGGCCTTCGCCGTGCAGGTGCTCGCCTTCCTGGAGCACTACGGCATCGCCGACGACGACGCCCGCGTGAACCAGTACGGCGGCGCCATCGCGTTCGGCCACCCGCTGGCCTCCTCCGGCGTGCGTCTGATGACGCAGCTGGCCCGCCAGTTCGAGGAGCAGCCGCACGTCCGCTACGGCCTGACCACCATGTGCGTCGGCTTCGGCATGGGCGCGACGGTCATCTGGGAGAACCCGAACTTCAACACCGAGGGAGACTCCAAGTGAGCACCACCGCTGAGCTCCTGAAGGGCGCGGCCGAGCTGTTCCCGGACGAGGTCGTCACGTCCGCGCACGTCCGCCACCTGGACCTGCCGTTCGGCGCCGGGCGCTTCGCGCTCATCACGCTGGACAACGGCTTCGACCACACCAAGCCGACCACCTTCGGCCCGCAGTCCCTCGCCAACCTGAACGCGGCGATCGACCAGGTCGAGCAGGAGGCCACCGCCGGCTCCATCGTCGGCGCGGGCATCACCGGCAAGCCGTTCATCTTCGCGGTCGGCGCCGACCTCAAGGGTGTCGAGCTGCTGAAGAAGCACGACGAGGCGCTCGCCATCGGCAAGGGCGGCCACGACGTCTTCAAGCGCCTCTCCGCGCTGGCGGTCCCCACGTTCGCGTACTACAACGGCGCGGCGATGGGCGGCGGTGTCGAGGTCGGTCTGCACTGCACCTACCGCACCGTCTCGAAGGCCATCCCGGCCTTCTCGCTGCCCGAGGTCTTCCTCGGTCTGGTTCCCGGCTGGGGCGGCTGCGCCATCCTGCCGAACCTGATCGGCGCGGACCGCGCGGTCTCGGTGATCATCGAGAACTCGCTCAACCAGAACAAGCAGCTGCGCGGCAAGCAGGTCTTCGACCTGGGCATCGCGGACGCGCTGTTCGAGGGCGCCGACTTCCTGGAGCAGTCGCTGCTCTGGACGGCGAACGTCCTCAACGGCACCACCGAGGTCGTACGCCCCGAGATCGACCGCGGCGAGGGCTGGGACGCGGCGGTCGCCCGCGGCCGCTTCATCGCCGACTCCAAGGTGCACGGCGCGGCCCCGGCCGCCTACCGCGCGCTGGAGATCATCGAGGCGGCCAAGGACGGCGACCTGCAGAAGGGCTTCGACGCCGAGGACACGGCCCTGGCCGACCTCATCATGGGCGGCGAACTACGCTCCGGCATCTACGCCTTCAACCTGGTCCAGAAGCGCGGCAAGCGCCCGGCCGGCGCCCCGGACAAGTCCCTGGCCCGTCCGGTCACCAAGGTCGGCGTCGTCGGCGCGGGCCTGATGGCCTCGCAGCTGGCGCTGCTCTTCCTGCGCCGCCTGGAGGTGCCGGTGGTCCTCACCGACATCGACCAGGACCGCGTGGACAAGGGCGTGGGCTACGTCCACGCCGAGATCCAGAAGCTGCTCGGCAAGGGCCGGATCAACCAGGACAAGGCGAACCGCCTCACCGCCCTGGTCACCGGTGTCCTGGACAAGGCCGAGGGCTTCGCCGACGCGGACTTCATCATCGAGGCCGTGTTCGAGGAGATGTCGGTCAAGCAGAAGGTGTTCGCGGAGGTCGAGGCGGTCGCCCCGGCGCACGCGATCCTCGCCACCAACACCTCCTCGCTGTCGGTGTCGGAGATGGCCTCCAAGCTCCAGCACCCGGAGCGCGTGGTCGGCTTCCACTTCTTCAACCCGGTCGCGATCCTCCCGCTGCTGGAGATCGTCCGCGGTGAGCAGACCGACGACGCCTCGCTGGCCACGGCCTTCGGTGTCGCCAAGAAGCTGAAGAAGACCGCCGTTCTCACCAAGGACGCCCCGGCGTTCGTCGTGAACCGCATCCTGACCCGCTTCATGGGCGAGATCCAGAACGTCATCGACGAGGGCACCCCGGTCGTCACGGCGGAGAAGGCCATCGAGCCGCTCGGCCTGCCGATGTCCCCGCTGGTCCTCCTGGAGCTCGTCGGCCCGGCGATCGGTCTGCACGTCTCCGAGACCCTGAACCGCTCCTTCCCGGAGCGCTTCACCGTCTCCCCGAACCTCAAGCGCGTCGTCGAGGCCGGCAAGCGCGGCTTCTACGTCTACGACTCCGGCAAGCCGGAGCTGGACCCCGAGGTCGCCGCCCTCCTGGTGCAGGGCGACGTCGTCCTGACGGAGGAGCAGGTCCGCGACCGCGTCCTGGACGCGGTCGCGCAGGAGATCGGCCTGATGCTGGAGGAGGGTGTCGTGGCCGAGGCCCAGGACATCGACCTCTGCCTCATCACCGGTGCCGGCTGGCCCTTCCACCTGGGCGGCGTGACGCCGTACCTGGACCGTGAGGGCGTCTCGGAGCGCGTGAACGGCAAGTAGTTCCTCGCCCCCGGCGTGGCG